>DATAVO010000124.1:0-10315 GCA_036267695.1 Frankiaceae bacterium | reverse complement strand
AGGCCCAGGACCTCTTCAACGTCGAGACGGGTCCGAGCTGGCACCACTGGTTCGGCACCGACATCGTCGGACGTGATCAGTTCAGCCGGGTGCTCTACGGCGCGCGGATCGCGTTGATCGTCGGTCTCTCGTCCATCCTCATCGCGACCGTGCTCGGGGTGTTCCTCGGCGCCATCGCGGGCTACTTCGGGAGATTCTGGGATTCGCTGATCATGCGAATCTGCGACATCTTCTTCGCGTTTCCGCTGCTGGTCGGCGCGATCGTGATCATCACGGTGGTCGGCCAGGGCGTGCTTCCGGTGATCATCGCCCTCGCGATTTTCGGCTGGGCCACCATCGCCCGCCTGCTGCGCGGTTCGATTCTTTCGGTACGCGAGTCGGAGTACGTCGAGGCTGCTCGCTCGCTCGGTGCGAGCCGATGGCGGATCGTGACGCGCCACATCCTGCCCAACAGCTTCGCGCCCGTGCTGATCTTCGCCACGTTCCAGGTCGGCATCGCCGTCATCTCCGAGGCGGCACTGTCCTATCTCGGGGTCGGAGTGAAGCCCGATGTCCCGGAGTGGGGCAACATGATCGCCGCAGGCCAGGCCAAGCTCGACACCGAATGGTGGCTGACGATCCTGCCGAGCCTCGCGGTCGTCTTCACGGTGCTGGCGTTCGTCTTCGTCGGTGACGGACTTCGCGACGCCCTCGATCCGAAGCTCAAGTAGGCGGCGATGAGCGCGCAGCCCGCATGGGAAAGTTCGGGGGATCCGCTGGCCGGTAGTGCCGCCGGCCCGGCCCCCAGCGTGACCAAGACCGACCATCGCACCGGTCCGAAGCCCGACGCCGAACCGTTGCTGTCGGTCGAGGACTTGCGCGTGCACTTCCACACCGACAACGGCGTGGTGCGCGCGGTCGACGGGGTGAGCTGGGACGTACGGCCTGGCGAGACGCTCGGCATCGTGGGCGAGTCGGGCTCCGGCAAGTCCGTTTCCGCCATGAGCATCATGGGCTTGGTGCCGTCACCGCCGGCGCGCTTCCCAACCGGTCGCATCATGTTCCGCGGCGAGGATCTGCTGACGGCAACCGACTCGCGGCTGCGCACGTTGCGCGGCAAAGAAGTCTCGATGATCTTCCAGGATCCGCTGACGGCGCTCAATCCCGTCTTCAAGGTAGGCAGCCAGATCGCTGAGGTGATCCGGGTGCACGAGTCCTTGTCGCGTTCGAAAGCCAAGGCCAGAGCGGTCGATCTGCTCGGCGAGGTCGGCATCCCCAACCCGCGGGGGCGCGCGAAGGAATACCCGCATCAGTTCTCGGGCGGAATGCGGCAGCGCGCCATGATTGCGATGGCGCTGGCCCTGAACCCGGCCCTGCTGCTCGCCGACGAGCCGACCACGGCGCTCGACGTCACGGTGCAGGCGCAGATCATGGAGCTGCTGGAAGGCCTCCAGGAGCAGCGCGGTACAGCGATTGTGCTGATCACCCACGACCTCGGCCTGGTGGCAAGCCATGCCGATCGCGTCATGGTGATGTACGCCGGCCGGGTTGCGGAATACGCCGAAACCGACGACATCTACTACCACCCGCGTCACGCATACACGTTCGGCCTGCTTTCCAGCCTCGCCCGGCTCGACCAGCGGCGCGCCGACCGGCTCGAACCGATCCCGGGCTCGCCGCCGAGCCTCATCCGGGTGCCGTCCGGCTGCCCGTTCCACCCGCGCTGCTCGTTCGCGACGAAGGTGTGCCGGACCGCTGAACCGCCTCTGGTCGTTCAGGATGTGCCGAGTCATCTCGCCGCCTGCCATCACAGTGACCAGGTTGCAGCGAAGGCTGAAGGCACCGCTGTGGAAGGCGCTGACGCTGCAGATCCAGCGAGCCCCGCGACTGATCAGGAGGGGAGCTCGTGAGCGCCCCCAGCATGGAGAAGGCCTCGTCGGCGCGCGCAGGCGAGGCGCCGCTCCTGCAGGTCGCCGACCTGAAGAAGCACTTTCCGATCCGCAGCGGCATCGTCTTCCAGCGCCAGATCGGCGCGGTGAAGGCCGTCGACGGCGTCTCCTTCGACGTGCGGCGCGGGGAGACGCTCGCCCTCGTCGGAGAGTCGGGCTGCGGCAAGAGCACTACCGCGCGGACCGTCCTGCGGCTCCTGGAGCCGACCTCGGGGACCATCACGTTCGAGGGCGAGGACATCACCAAGGTCGGCCCCCGTCGGCTGCGCCGGCTCCGCCGTGAGATGCAGATTGTCTTCCAGGACCCGTACGCGAGCCTCAACCCCCGCCAGACGGTGCGGTCGACGCTGCTCGAGCCCTACCGGATCCACGGGCTCCCGGAGGAGGGCAAGGTCGATCAGCTCCTGGAGCGGGTCGGTCTCGCGCCCGAGCACGCGTCGCGCTACCCGCACGAGTTCTCCGGCGGTCAGCGCCAGCGCGTCGGTATCGCTCGCGCCATCAGCCTCAACCCCAAGCTGGTGATCTGCGACGAGCCGGTGTCGGCGCTCGACGTCTCCATCCAGGCCCAGGTCATCAACCTGCTCGAAGATCTTCAGAGCGAGCTGGGACTCACGTACCTGTTCATCGCCCACGACCTTTCAGTGGTGCGCCACATCGCCACCAACGTCGCGGTGATGTACCTCGGCACGATCGTGGAGATGGCCGACCGCGACACGCTTTTCGAGCAGCCGTCACATCCGTACACGCAGGCGCTGATCAGCGCGGTGCCGATCCCTGATCCGGTGAAGGAGCGCCAGCGCCAGCGGATCATCATTTCCGGTGACGTGCCGAGCCCCGCGAACCCGCCGAGCGGATGCCGTTTCCGCACCCGCTGCCAGCTGTTTTCCGGCGATCTGAACGACGACGAGCGCCAGCTCTGCATCAACGAACAGCCGCTGTTGATCGACCGCGGACAGGGTCATCCCGTGGCTTGCCATTACGCTAGCGCCCGGGTGGTGGTGTGAAGTGAAGATAGTCCTGTCGGTGATCTTGATCGTGACCAGCTTGTTCCTCATCGCGTTGATCCTGTTGCACCGTGGTAAGGGCGGCGGTCTGTCGAACCTTTTCGGTGGCGGCGTCTCGTCGTCGCTGGGCGGTTCCTCCATCGTGGAGAAGAACCTCGACCGCTTCACGATCGCCGTTGGTTTGGTCTGGTTCGCCTCGATCGTCAGCCTCGGTTTGCTGGACAAGAGCTGAGCCGGTGCATGGCCGGAGCCCGCGGCACCGGCTGATCCGGAGTCCAGCACTGGGCCGCTCTCGCGTCCGGCTCGGCGGCACAGCCCTTTCGGTTGTCCTCCTCGCGACCGCGTGCAGCGGCGGCGGGGGCGCCAAGCCCACCCCGTCCCCGAGCAGCCCCACCCCGTCACCGTCGTCGCCCTCATCGGGACCGCGGCCCGGCGGCACGTTGCGCATCGCGGGAGTGACGCGCGT
This sequence comes from Frankiaceae bacterium, assembly GCA_036267695.1. Lineage (GTDB taxonomy): Bacteria > Actinomycetota > Actinomycetes > Frankiales > Frankiaceae > DATAZK01. Next base: position 6,917 of record DATAVO010000124.1, on the reverse strand, counting down.
CCTCGATCTCGATCCGGCGGCGCCGCAGAACGAGCAGACGCCGGTGCCAGGGCAGTCGCTCGTTTCTGCCGCGGACGGCAACCGGCTCATCGAGCGACTGGTGTTGCGCCAGCTCTACGGCTACCCCAGCACCGACCCGGCGGTGGAGAGCACCGATTCGACGGGGGCCAGTCCCGCGCCGGGCACCTCCGACAGCTCCAACTCCACCATCGGACCGACCCTGTCCGGGCCGGCGCCCGACCTGGCCGGAGGCGCACCCAAACTGACCGACGGCGGCCTGAAGGCGACCATCACGCTGCGGACCGTGCGCTGGGATGTGCCGAGCGGGCGCCGGGTCACGGCGACCGATGAGTTGCGGGCGCTGAAGCGGCTCTGCCTTCCGCAGATCAGCTCGCCGGTGCGTGGCTATCTCGAGGAGTCGGTCGTGGGTTACGCGGCCGCCTGCCGCGAGCTGGCTGCCAACCCTCCGACGACCCTCAACAATCTGGACGCGGTCAGTATCTCCGGTCTGACCACCCAGGGGGACACGACGCTGCAGATCCAGCTGCTGCATCCGACGAACGACCTCACGGCGATCCTCGCGCTCCCGGAGACCGCACCGCTGCCGGTCGAATCCTTCGTCGGGCTGAGCGTGACGAAGGATCCGTTGAGCTTCGTCGGAGACGGGCCGTATCGCTTCGTCAGCCCGCAGTCCGGTGAGACGTACGCGCTGTCGCGCAACCCGTCGTGGAGTCAGGGAGGTGATCCGCTCCGGCGCGCGTACGTCGACCACATCTCGGTGCGCGGGGGGATGACCGCCGCGAGGGTCACGGACCTGGTGCGTTCCGGCGGCGCGGATCTCGCACTCGACGTCTCCCTCTCGCCGGCCGCGGCACCGGCGGCGTCAGCGTCAGCGTCAGTGGCGTCCGACGACGTGATCGCGGCACCGGCGCAGTCGACCGTGATGCTCGCCGTCGGCTCCCGCGGACCGGCGTCGCTCCGCCTCGCTGTGACGCGAGTTCGCCGGGTGCTCGCGGCCTGTATCGACCCGGCGACGCGCAACCGCATCGCGGCCGCGCTGGGCTCCGGCATCGCGACCCCTTCGAGCCACCTGCTCGCCGACCTCTCGCTGACGCCGGACGGCGAACGCTCGCCGGCGCCGAGCGCTTCTGCGAGTGCGTCCCTCACGCCCACGACAGGCGCCTCGGCCAGCCCCTCATCAACGTCGGCCAGCGCGTCACCGTCCGGTTCGCCCAGCCCCACTGTCCCGCTGGCCCGCTGCGCGCCGGCGACGGGGGTGACGGGGGTGACGGGCGCGACCCTGACCATGCTCATCCCGAACACGCCGCAGGCGCGGGCGGTCGCGTCGATCATCGCGGTGCGGCTCGCCGTCGCGGGCGTGCGGCTGCGTCTCGTGGCCCCGAGCGCCAGCCGCTATGCGTCGCTGGCCCGGCTCGGCGGTTGGGATCTGCTGCTGGCCGTACGCCCGCTGCGCTATCCCGCTCCTCGCGGTCTCCTCGCACCGCTGCTCGACGGCACCTGGCCCGGCGTCGACGCGCTCTCGCTGCGGCGCCCGCCCATGCTGCTGACCCAGCTGCTGGCGGCGAATGCCGAGCGCGAAAAGGATGCATCGACGGCCGCTTGGGAAGCGTTCGACACCACTCTGACCGCAGCTGCGATCGTGGTTCCGCTGGCCCAATTGAACAGTGTGTATCCGCGCGGAGCGAACGTCGAACAGGCGCCTGTCTCACCCGTGTTCAGCAATGCGGATCCGGCAAATGTGGCGCTGGGTTCCACGCGTCCGGGGGATACCGCACAGAGCCCCACAGCGACGCCGTAGCATCGCCTAGGCACGTCATCCCGGGGGGCGACGGGCCACGCAAACACGCAAGAGTCGACCGATGTTGGCCGACCCGCTCGCAGCCACTTGGCCGCAGGTGGCTGTCGCCGGACTGAAGGAGTGCCAGTGGCTGGTGGCGCGGGAGGCAATGCAATTCGGGGGAGCCGTGTAGGGGCGGGCCCGATGGGGGAGTCCGAGCGGGGCGAGCGCGCTCCGCGCATCCGAATCGCTTTCTACTGCGCCAACGGTCACGAGACCCGGCCGTCCTTTGCGGAGGACGCTCCGGTGCCGGAGACCTGGGATTGCCCGCGCTGCGGGTACCCCGCGGGCACCGACCGGCACAACACCCCGCCGCCGCCGCGCAACGAGCCGTACAAGACCCACCTGGCGTACGTCCGCGAGCGCCGTAACGACGAGGACGGCGAAGCCATCCTGCAGGAGGCGCTCGCCAAGCTGCGCGGGCGGTAGAGCCGGGCGCCGGGCTCGAATCCCGGTCGAGCCGCTTCGCCGAAGTCGAGTCGGGGCGCGAGCCTGAGCCCGATCGCCGCAAACGATCCGGTTCCTCGAGGGCGAAAGAGGGTTTCCGGATTGGCAAACAATGCGGTTCGCCGTCAGCGGGGTGAGCCGGGTGGGCCGGGTCCCGGTCAGCCAGGCCGGATCAGGTGAGCCGGTGCAGCAGGTGGAGCAGGTGGAGCAGGTGACCCGGTGCAGCAGGTGGAACAGGTGACCCGGGTGCATCGGATCGTTTGCTTGGCGGGATAAGCAACACTCTCCTAGGGGAACCGTATTGTGTGCGGGCGGTTCCACCTTCTGAGCGGCTCAAAGGCGGGCCCGCTGCAAACGATCCGGTTCCGCGCGGGCAGCGGAGCCTTTGCGTGTAGGCACACGATGCGATGCGGCAGGGTGGCGGTCAGGTCAGGGGCTGGAGATCCGGTTCAGACCGGGAGGCAGGGCCGAGGCGGCCGCGCGGTCGAGCAGCCAGAGGGTGCGGGCGCGTCCGACGGCACCGGCGGCCGGCACCTGGAGTGGCCCGGCTCCGGAGAGGGCCAGGCGCGCTGCGTCGGCTTTCTCCCCGCCGGCAGCTACCACCCAGACCTCGTTCGCGGATTGGATCGCGACCTGCGTCATGGTGACGCGCGTGGGTGGGGGCTTGGGGCAGTTGCGCACCGCCGCCACCGTGCGCTCCTCGTAGGCGGCCGGCGACTCCGGAAAGATCGACGCCACATGGCCTTCAGGCCCCAGACCGAGCAGCAGGATGTCGAACCGGGGCACCGGGCCGTGGTCCTCGGGACGGGCGCGGGAGGCGAGGGTCTCGGCGTAGCGCGACGCGGCAGCGTCGGGGTCGTTGTCGTCCTCGCCGCCGGCCCAGCCCATCGCAAACACCCGCGCCGGATCGACATCGACGTGGTCCAGCAAGGCCTCGCGGGCGGCCTTCTCGTTGCGGTCGTCACTGTCGCGGGCGACGAAGCGTTCATCGCCCCACCAGATGTCGAGCCGGCGCCAGTCGACCGCTTCCACCGCAGGGCTCTCGCGCACCGCGCGCAGTGCCGCGCCGCCGATGCCGCCGCCCGTCAGCACCAGGCTGGCGCTGCCTTTGGAAGCCTGGGCGTCGACGAGCCGCGTGATGATCCGCGCGGCCACCGCCTTCGCCAGCAGCCCGGCGTCACGGTGGACGATGACCTCGGCGCCGGCGCTCACTTCTTGGCCGCCCCCGAGCCGCTCGCCTTCCGGCCCGTCGCCTTCGTCGCCTTCGCGACCTCGGCGGGGGCCTCGTTCATAGGGTCGTTCCAGATGTGCTCTCGCTTCGGCGAACGGCGGTTCAGGTTCTTCACGCCCGTCCAGGACGAGAGCGCCTCGGCGAAGACCTCGTCCGCGTCGAGCCGGCGGACGTCTTCGGCGAGGAGGTCACCGAGATCGCGCGGCGCCAGCGGCATGACCCGGTCGGCCTGATCGCTGCGGGTGATGACGGCGCTGCGTTCGTCGCGCCGTTTGATGGCCAGCTGGGAGGTGGCGCCGTTGTCCGACAGCTCGAACGACACTTCCTGGATGTCACGGCCCGACATCACATGGTGCACGTCAATGCCGAGCTTGCTGCGCAGCCAGCCGACCAGCAGCGCGGTGGGCGGGGTCTCGGCGCCGACGACCGTCGCCGACTTCGGGGTTCCCGACAGCGAGTCGAATGCCGCTGCCACCAGTGCGCGCCAGCTCGTCGTCCGGGCCCAGGAAAGATCGGTGTCGCCGGGCGCGTAGTCGACCGCGCGTTGGTGCAGGGCCGCCATCGGGTCGTCGCTGTAGCTGCTTTCGGTGACCCGGCGGTCGGCGAAGACACCCAGCGGGTCGTACGCGATCTTGTCGGGCATGGCGCCGTGCCACCAGGTGACGACCGGGGCGTCGGGGGCGAGCAGCGGTAGCACGACCGACTCGGCGTGCAGGGCGAGCCGGCCGAACATCCGCATGACGACGGCCTCACCGGGGCCGAGCCGTCCACCGATCAGGACCTCGGCGTCAAGGCGCGGGTCGGGCGCCTCGATGTGCCGGCGGACCACCAGCAGGATGCGGCACGGGTGGGCGGAGGCGGCAGCTTTGGCGGCAGCTTCGGCTTGCGCGACGCTGTCCTGATCGGTGACCACGACCAGCGTGAGCGCGAGTCCGAAGGCGAGCGCGCCGGCGGAACGACGTTCGGCCTCGAGTGCACGGACGACGTCAGAGCCGGTGGTGTCCCACAGCGTGGTCACGCGATTCTCCCTGCAGGGTCAGTGTTTTCGCGGGTCAGCCGCAAGGCGCTTGCGAGCCTCATGGACGCCGCCATGAGCGGCCCTCGCGGGCGAGCATCTCGTCGGCGGCGCGCGGCCCCCATTCGCCGGCGCGGTAGAGGTGCGGCTTCTTGCCCGCCCAGAACTCCTCCAGCGGGTCGATGACCCGCCAGGAGTGCTCGACCTCTGCGTTACGCGGGAAGAGGCTCTGATCGCCGATGAGGACGTCGAGGATCAGGCGTTCGTATGCCTCGGGCGAGCCTTCCGTGAAGGCCTCCCCGTAGAGGAAATCCATCGAGACGTCACGGACCTCCATGAGGGTGCCGGGCACCTTGGAGCCGAAGCGCAGTGTCACGCCTTCATCGGGCTGGACGCGCACCACGAGTTGGTTGTGGCCGAGCTCGGTGGTGTCGGTCGCCTCGAACGGCAGGTGCGGCGCGCGCTTGAAGGAGACCGCGATCTCCGTGACGCGCCGGGGCAGCCGCTTTCCGGTCCGCAGGTAGAACGGCACCCCGGCCCAGCGCCGGGTCTCCACGCCGAGGCGTACCGCGGCGTAGGTCTCGGTCGTCGAACCTTCGGGCACGCCGTGCTCGTCCGGATACCCCAGGACGCGCTGGCCGGCCAGCCAGCCCTGCTCGTACTGGCCGCGGATCGCGTCGTGCTCCATGTCCTCGGGAATCGAAACAGCCCCGAGAACCTTGACCTTTTCGGCCCGCAGCGCGTCGGCGTCGAAGGAGACCGGCTCCTCCATCGCGGTCAGCGCGAGCAGCTGCATCAGGTGGTTCTGCAGGACGTCTCGCGCGGCGCCGGCCGAGTCGTAGAAGCCGGCGCGGCCGCCGATGCCGACGTCCTCGGCCATCGTGAATTGCACCGAGTCGACGAAGTGGCTGTTCCAGATCGGCTCGAAAAGCGTGTTGGCGAAACGCAAGGCGAGCAGGTTCTGGACGGTTTCCTTGCCGAGGTAGTGGTCGATGCGGAAAACGTCATCGGCCGTAAAGACGTTGTCCACCAAGGCATTCAGCTCGCGGGCGGACTTGAGGTCATGACCGAACGGCTTCTCCACGACGACCCGGCGCCAGCCGCCGGACTGCTCGTTCGACGCCATCCCGGTGCGTTCCATCTGCTTGAGCACGGCGGGGAACGCCGGCGGCGGGATCGAGAGGTAGAACGCCGCGTTGCCGCTGATGCCGTGGCTCTGCTCGAGGTCGATCAGCTGCTGGTGCAGGCGGTCGAAAGCGTCGTCGTCGTCGAAGGATCCGGGGACGAAGCGGATGCTGTCGGCCAGCCGCTTCCAGACCTCCTCCCGAAACTCCGTCCTGGCATGGCCTTCTGCGGACGTGCGGGCCAGCTCGGCGAAATCGCCGTGGTCCCAATCGCGTCGCGCAAAGCCGAGCAGGACGAACCCCGGTGGAAGCAGGCCCCGGTTGGCCAGATCGTAGATGGCCGGGATGAGCTTCTTGGTGGCGAGGTCGCCGGTGACGCCGAACACGACGAGCGCACATGGGTCGGGGACCCGGGGCAACCGGCGGTCGCGTGGATCGCGCAGCGGGTTGATCCGCTGAGCAAAAGCGTCCGTCACTTCTGCGCCCCCAGCTGTTCCTTGATCGCGTCGATGAGCTGATTCCAGGAGTCCTCGAACTTGTCGACGCCCTCGCGTTCCAGGGTGTCGACGACGTCGTCGTAATCGACTCCGACGGCCTTCAGCTCATCGAGCACGCGCTGGGCGTCGGCGTAGTGGCCGCGCACTGTGTCGCCCTCGATGACGCCGTGGTCGAAGACCGCCTCCATGGTGGCCTGAGGCATGGTGTTCACCGTGTCGGGTGCGACGAGTTCGGTCACGTACATGGTGTCCGAATAGTTGGGATCCTTGACCCCGGTGGACGCCCAGAGCGGACGCTGGGTCTTGGCTCCGGCGGCCGCGAGTGCTTTCCAGCGGTCGCCGGCAATCATGTTTTCGTAGTGCTGGTAGGCCAGGCGCGCATTCGCGACGGCCGCCTTCCCGAGCAGCTCTTTGGCTTTCTTCGTCCCGACCTTGCCGAGCCGCTTGTCGACCTCGGTGTCGACCCGGCTGACGAAGAACGACGCGACAGAGCCGATTTTCGACAATTCGACGCCAGACTTCTGCGCCCGCTCCATGCCTTCGAGAAAGGCTTCCATGACGAGGTCGTAGCGAGCCAGGCTGAAGATCAGCGTGACGTTGACGCTGATGCCCTCCGAGAGGGCCTGGCTGATGGCCGACAGGCTGCCGATGGTGGCCGGGATCTTGATGAACAGGTTGGGCCGGTCGACGAGCCACCAGAGCGCACGCGCTTCGGCGATCGTCTTCTCGGCGGAGCCTGAGATGC
>DATAVO010000123.1:0-8463 GCA_036267695.1 Frankiaceae bacterium | reverse complement strand
CGCGGTGCCGGAGCTCGCCGACTACGCGCCCGCCCTCTGGGACTACTGGGAGCGTCACCTCGATCCCGATCTGCACCGCGACCGCACACTCGCCGGGGCAGTACGCGGGCGCACCGTCGTCATCACGGGTGGCTCGAGCGGCATCGGCCGGGCGGCCGCCTTGCAGCTCGCCGCGGCCGGCGCGATCCCGATCCTGGTGGCGCGCAGTGCCGACAAGCTCGAGGAGGCGAAGGCCGAAATCGTCGACGCCGGCGGTGAGGCGTACACGTACTCGGTGGACCTCTCGAGTGTCGACGCCATCGAGGCTTTCGTGACGCAATTGCTCGCGGACCACCCGCGTATCGACATGCTGGTGAACAACGCCGGACGCTCGATCCGGCGGGGCGTGCTGCAGAGTCTCGACCGCTTCCACGACTACGAGCGCACGATGACGCTCAACTACTTCGGCACCATCAAGCTGATCACCTCGCTGCTGCCGCACTGGCGGGCGACGGGCGGCGGGCACATCGTCAACGTCAGCAGCATCGGCGTGCAGACGAACCCGCCGCGGTTCGCGGCCTACGTGGCCTCGAAGTCGGCGCTCGACGGGTGGACGTCATGCGTCGCGAGTGAGGTGGTGAACCTCGGCATCACGTTCACGACCATCCACATGCCGCTGGTGCGCACGCCGATGATCGCACCGACGAAGATCTACGACGCCTTCCCGACCATCACCCCGGAGGAGGCCGGCGGGATGATCTGTGACGCGCTTCGCGCCAAGCCCAAGGAGATCAACACCCGGCTCGGTACGTTCGGGTCGGTCATGAAGGCGATCGCACCGAAGGCCGTCGATCAGGTACTGCACATGGCCTACCGCGTCTTCCCGGAATCGACTGCAGCTAAAGGAAAGTCGGTCAGTCCGGGCGGTGACGCGAGTGCCGACGGCCAGGGTGCTTCCAACGAGGCGTTGATGATCGCCCACCTGCTGAAGGGTGTGCATTGGTAGCCGGCGATGGCGTCACGTCCGAGGTCGGGCGATTGCGTACGGTCTTGCTGCACCGGCCGGGCGATGAGCTGAAGCGGCTCACCCCGCGCAACAGCGTCGAGCTGCTCTTCGACGGGATCCCCTGGCTCGAGCGGGCGCAGGAGGAGCACGACGCCTTCGCCGGTGCGCTGCGCGAGCGCGGGGTCGAGGTCCTCTACTTCTTCGAGTTGCTCATTGCCGCGCTCGCAGTGCCGGCGGCGCGCGCGGAGGTCCTTGCGGCGACGGTCGCCCCCGCCCAAGTCGGGCCGGCGCTCGCCCCCGTACTTCGTGAGCATTTGCAGGCACTTTCCAGCGATCAGCTGGCCGAGGTGCTGACCGCCGGGCTCTCCTACGAAGAGGTCACCGGAGCCAGCGAGTACAGCGCGTTGCGCAGCGGCGTGGTCGCACGGCTGGCCCCGCCGCACAGCTTCATCATCCCGCCGCTGCCGAACCTGCTCTTCACGCGTGACAGCTCCGTCTGGCTCGATCAGCACGTCGCCATCACCAGTCCCTCGATGCCCGCGCGGCGGCGGGAAGCCTCGCTGGCACGGGCGATCTACCGGTACGCGCCCCGGTTCGCCGGCACGCCATTGCTCTACGGCGACATTTCGGCCGACGTCTCGCGGGAGCACCCGGAGGCCTATCTCGAGGGCGGCGACGTCCTGCTGCTGGCACCCGGCGTGGCGGCCATCGGCGTCGGTGAACGCACGACGCCGGCCGGTGCCGAGACCCTCGCCGCCCGTGCGCTGGAGTCGGGCGTCGTCCGCGTGGTGCTCGCGGTGCCCGTCGAGCAACGCCGGGCGACGATGCACCTCGACACCGTCTGCACGATGGTCGATACGGACGCGGTCGTCATGTACCCGCCGATTGCCCATACGTTGCAGGCCTTTCCGGTCACCGCGGCTGGCGTCGACGGTCCCCGGCCCTTTCTGACCGCCGCCGCTGAGGCCATGGAGATCGATCAGCTCCGGGTCATCGAGACCGGGCTCGATCCCATCACCGCCGAGCGCGAACAATGGGATGACGGCAACAACACGCTCGCCATCGCCCCGCGCCTGGTGGTCGCGTACGAGCGCAACGTCGAGACGAACGCCCGCCTGGAAGAGGCCGGCATCGAAGTGGTGCGTATCCCCGGTTCAGAGCTCGGCTCCGGACGCGGCGGCCCCCGCTGCATGAGCTGCCCCGTCGCCCGCGACGGCCCCCAACCATGATCAACGCACCCATGATCATGGTCTGAGCCGGATGATCATGCCTATTCCTTGATCATGGGTGCGTTGATCTTGGAAAGGCGGCGCAGGACGCGTTCGGCGCCGGGGCGGCGGACCTGGCGGCCGAAGGTGCTGCGGCCGTCGACGAGCCGGCGGAACAGGCCGAAACCGGGCCCGGCGAGCAGGGCGTGAAAGAGCGCAGGCGAGCCGGAGAACGCCGGGAGCAGCACGCGGCCGGCCGCGATCTCGGGCTCCAGGGTGCGCTGCACGGCGGGTGCGTAATCCCCGAGCCGGCCGGCCGCCGCCGCCTCACCGGCCAGGCGTCCGGAGCGCAGGGCGAAGGAGATGCCCTCGCGGGTCCAGGGTTCGAGCAGGCCTGCCGCGTCGCCCGCCACCAGCACCGCGCCCCGACGCAGCGGCGAATCCGGAGTTCGTACGCGAGTGAGATGCCCGGTCTGCACGAGCGGCGTGACCCCGGTCAGCCCCAGACGTTCGACGAGCCGGGCGTAGTAGACCCGTAGCTGCGCCGACTGCTCCCGCGCTCCGATCACCCCGACGGTGAGCACGTCGCCCTTGGGAAAAACCCAGCCGTACGAGCCGGAAACGGGCCCCCAATCGAGCAGCACCGTGCGCGCCCAGCGATCATCGGGCGCCGGAAATTCCCCTTCCAGTCCAAGGTCGACCTGCCCCGCCCGCACGCCGACGTAGGACGCCAGCCGGCTCGCCGAGCCATCGGCCGCAATCACCGCCCGCGCACGTACCGCGTCAGCGCCGCGGATCTGGAGCGTGACTCCCGGCGACGTCGGGATCGACCCGTCGTCGATGCCGGTGACGACAGCTCCGGTGCGTAGCTCCACTCCCTCGGCGACGGCAGCCGCGGTGAGCGCGGCATCGAAGTCAGCCCGGTTGATCAGACGGAACATGGGCGCACTGGCCGGCGACCGGCGGCGGGCCGTCCACCTCCCGTCGAGCGTGAGCTCGAGCCGCGTCGCCGACGCGCGCAGCAGCGGCGTCAGATCCAGCTCGGCGACGTCGGCCGACACCCCGATGAGCCCGCCGCCGCAGGTCTTGTAGCGCGGCAGCTCGGCACGCTCCAGCAGCAAGGTGCGCGCACCTGACCGTGCCGCCGCCCGCGCCGCGCTTGCCCCAGCCGGACCCGCCCCGACAACCACGACGTCGTAGGGGCCCACGACCCCTTCCTACCAGCCGGTTGCGACGTTGAGTCAGGTGATGAGGGCAGACTGCAACCTGTGGCCCGGGTCATCGTGGTGGGAGCGGGCATTGCCGGCGTCACCTGCGCCGGCGAGCTGATCCGCGCCGGTCACGACGTCGAGGTGCGGGAGCGCGCGATGGCTGTCGGCGGGCGCATGGCCGCCCCCCTGATCGAAGGCCGGCGCGTCGATATTGGCGCGTCGTACTTCACCGCGTCTGACCCTGACTTCGTCGGTCAGGTGCAGGACTGGTGCGCCCGCGGGCTCGCCCGGCGCTGGACCGATCGCTTCCCGCAGCTGACCGATGATGGGTTGAAGGACCTCGCGCCAGGTCCGTGGCGCTACGCGACCCCGGGCGGCCTGCGCAGCCTTGTCGCCGATCTCGCGCCCGGCGCCACCCGGCTCGGCCAACTGGTCGCCAGGATTGAACCCGGCCCGGCGGTCGACGGCGATGCGGCTGATGCCGTCGTCCTGGCGATGCCCGATCCGCAAGCGGAGCGGATCCTGGCACCCGGGCTGCCCGAGGTCCGCTCCCGGGTGGAGCGCCGCTCCTGGGAACCGGTCATCGCGCTGGCGGCGAATTTCAACGGGCGCCTGTGGGAGCCGTTCGAAGGCGCGTTCATCAACGACCATCCGATCCTGAAGTGGGTCGCCGACGACGGCCGTCGCCGCGGTGACGACGCCGCCGTGCTCGTCGCCCACTCGACGTCGCCGTTCGCCGCAGGCTTCCTGACGCAGCCTTCTGCCGCCGGCCCCGAGATGGCCGACGCGCTGGATCGGCTCCTCGGCTGCGGACGTCCCCGCTCGGTCCACATCCACCGGTGGAGCTTCGCCCGTCCCGCCGACACCCGAACAGAGAGCCACTTCTTCGGCAGCGAGCGCGTCGGTCTCGCCGGTGACGGCTGGGGCTCGCCGCGCGTGGAGACGGCCTGGCTGTCGGGGCGGGCGCTGGGACGGCGTATCGCGGCCGGACTGTCTTGATGACCGGGCGGAGCAGGCCGGCGTGAAAGCCGACAGGCACGACCATCCGGTGTTCGCCCGGCTCTACAACTGGCTCACCTGGGCAGGCGAGCTGACCACTGTCGGACGCTGGCGCACAGAGGCGCTGCAGTCCGCCAAAGGGCGACTGCTCATCGTCGGTCTCGGTCCCGGCCACGACCTCGCTCACCTACCGCCGGCGGTGACAGAAGTCGTCGCGGTCGAACCCGCCGCGGCCATGCGCCGCATCAGTTCCCGGCGGAAGAAAAGCATGCCCGTGCAACTGATCGCGGGCGTGGGTGAGCACCTGCCCCTACCCGACGCGAGTGTTGACAGCGTCTTGCTGGCGCTCGTGCTGTGCACCGTCGAGGACCCGGTCGCCGTCCTGCTGGAGGTGGCCCGAGTGCTCCGACCGGGCGGCAGCGTATGCGTGCTCGAGCACGTACGGGCCCGCGACGGCAGCGTGCTGGGCCGCGTACAGGACCGGCTAGCGCACGGCTGGGCACGCATCGCCGGCGGCTGCGAACCCCACCGCCGCACCCAGCTCGCCTTCGAAGCTGCCGGCTACGACACCTCCGGACTGCAGGACCGCACGTGCGTGATCAATGTGCCGCTGCTGGCTCCACATCTGATCGGCGTCGCCCGGCCGCCCGCCGCCGGCTGAGCAGCCCGACCAGCAGCGCACCCAGCGCCGAGACCAGCAGCGAGACGAGCGTGGCCGAGAGCCAGGACGGCGCGGTCCACGCCGGCCAGATCCCCTTCCACCACGACACCGCGCCGGGGTTCACCAGCTGGTAGGACACGAATCCGGCCAGCCACGGCAGCGTCATCAGCCAGCGTCCGCGGGCGGATTCCGAGACATCCCACAGCCCCCGCTGCAGCACGTAGTACGAGACGGCGAACACTCCGAACAGCGGTACGAACACCGAGCCGATCAGATACAGGTAGCTCTCGTACTGGGTCAGGTCGATGAGCAGCCCCACGGCCGTCGCGCCCGCGCCGACGACCGCCGCGACGATCCTGCGGTCCAGGCCCGGGATGAGGTTCTGGGCCGAGATCGAGGTCGAATAGAGGTTGGCGAAGGCCTCCTTCACCTCATCCAGCACCAGCACCAGCACGGCCACTCCGGCGACGGGAACGGCAAGTAGCGCCGATGCCGGATCGCTGCCCGGAAGCGCGGCGGCGAGCGCCAGGACCCCGAGCGTGAAGTAGATCGTGCAGGTCGTCGCGAAACCCACGAACGATCCGAAGAACGCCGCACGCGGGGTCTTCGAGTGACGCGAGTAATCCGCGGCCAGCGGGATCCAGGAGACCGGCAGCGCGATCACAAGGTCCACCGCGGTACCGAACCCCGACCAGCCGCCGTGCGTGAATGACGGCAGCGGCCGGCGCAGCACCTGGATGAACAGGTAGAGCGTCGCGGCCAGGGCGAGCCAGACCGCGTACTTACGCAGCAGGCGCACGAAACCGAGGGGACGCAAGGCCAGCAGCGTCGCGACGATGCCCGCCCCTACGAGAAAGACCCAGCGCAGCGAGTGCGACGTGAGCGCCGACCCGAACTGCGCGATGACGAGCACCTCGACGGTGGTCCAGCCGATGCACTGCGCGATGTTCAGGGCCGTCGGGAGGTAGGAGCCCCGCAGGCCGAAGAGGCCGCGCATGAGGACCATGGCGGGCGCGCCGGTCTCGGCCCCGGCCCGGGCGGCCAGGCCGAGCAGCAACGATCCGCCGACGCTGCCCACGACCACCGCGACGATCGTCGCCAGCAGCGACATCTTGGGCAGGAAGGCCGCCGCGATCGGCAGCGTGAGGGTGATTCCGAGGCTCCCCCACAGTCCGAGCTGATCGGCCAGCCCCAGGGCCTTAGGGGCGGTTTCGTGCAGCGTCAAACCGGCTTCGGCGGCTCGTTCCCGGTGGCCCTGCTCGACAAGAACGCTCGCACCCATGACGCGACACTCCCTACGCCGGCATGACCCGGTCAGGTTCGAGCGGTCAGCGACGCCTGCCGGAAATCACTCCGGCCAGCCGCTCTCTCAGCCCGGTCAGGCCCGGGCTCCCGCGGTACGTCACACAGCCTATGGCGCGCTACTTCAGCAGTCGCGAGAGCCTTCGGTCAGCCAGCGGTTTCCCGCCGGTCTGGCAGGTCGCGCAGTACTGCAAGCTCTTCGTCGCAAAGGCCACTTCACGGATCGTGTCGCCGCAGCGCGGGCACTCCTGCCCGGTACGCCCATGCACGGCGAGTCCCTGCTTCTTCTCGGCCTTCAGGCTTCCGGCGGCGAGCCCGTTGGCCCGCTCGGCAGCATCCCGCAGGGTCGTGACGAGCGCGTCGTACAGGCCCTGGATCTCCTCGGGGGTCAGGTTCGCCGCCGGCTTGAACGGCGACATGCGGGCGTGCCACAGCACCTCGTCGGAGTACGCGTTTCCCACTCCGGCAAGCACCGACTGATCGGTGAGGACACCCTTGACTTGCTGACGCTTCGTGAGCAATCCGGCGAGCGTCGCGGGCGTGAATTGGGGGTCCAGCGGGTCGATCCCGAGGCGCGCGATGCCCGGAACCTCGAGCGGATCCTTGACGATGTAGACCGCCAGTCTCTTCTGGGTTCCGGCTTCGGTGAGGTCGAAGCCGCTGCCGTCGTCGAGGATCACCCGAAGCGCCAGCGGCCCCTTCCCAGGGCGGGGCGGAGCAGCGGGTTGCTTCTCTTTCCACTGCAGCCAGCCGGCTCGCGCGAGGTGCGTCACCAGGTGCAGGCCACTGACGTCGATGTCGAGAAACTTGCCGAAACGACGCACTCCGGTCACCTCGAGCCCGGCCAGCGACGAGGGCGGCGGGTCGTAGGTCTTCAGCGCGTTCAGGGCCACCGGCCACACCGCGGCGATGGCCCGGCCGACGGCACGCTGAGTGAGGAACGCCGAAAGTGCTTCGACCTCGGGGAGCTCCGGCATGATCCCATTCTGCGAAAAGTTTTGTGAGTTAGGTCCCACCCTCTGCACGTAACCGGGACACCTTCCGATACGTTCCCGAACACGTCAACAAGTGTCCGACCGAACGCCGAATCCTGTCCCCGGTCGGGCACACCCTTCGAACACGTGACTGGGGCAGGAGCGGGGGACCCAAATTGGGGTCCGCGATCGTGGCGAACCTAGGGGTGAAGCCGACTACGCGATGTGCGTAGCGGCCGGGCAGCCCAGCCCGAACCCGACAGCTCACCTCGCAGGCGAATGGGAAGGAACGCTCGTGCCCGAGCACGCCCTGCGCATTCCGCAAACGCCTGCGCGCCCTGAAAAATCGAGCTTCCTCGCTCGCCTCTCGAACCGACTCCGATCCCGGACCACCACCCCGGCCGTCCGCCGCAGCAAGCTGGTCGTGGCCACCTGCGCCATTGCCGGAGCGGCCGTTCTCGGCGCCTGCTCGCCCGCCCAGGAGGGCCAGGGCAACCACGCCGTCAACGTCGCTCACGCCTACCTCGGCACGCCCTACGTCTACGGCGGCGCCGCTCCCGGCGGCTTCGACTGCTCGGGCCTGACCGAGTACGTCTACGGCCAGCTGGGCAAGTACCTGCCGCGCAGCGCCGAGCAGCAGTTCGAGTACGTCCAGAAGATCCCGCAGTCGTGGGTGCAGAAGGGCGACCTGATCTTCTTCGGAACCCCGGGCGCCATTTACCACGTTGGTATCTACGTGGGCAACGGCATGATCGAGCACGCTCCTTCCCCGGGAAGCTACGTGCAGATCATCCACATCTGGACGTCGCAGTACTACGTCGGTCGAGTCGGCTAACTGCCCGTGGCAGTGGGCTGAACGAGCCCCCGTAGTACCCGAAGGACCGGTCCGCCGGTCGTTCGCTGAGCCCAGGGCTCCCGCCGACACCCCCCCGACGGCGGGAGCCCTGTCCAGCGTTGCGACCCAGCGCGAAACGCATTAGTGCGAGCCCGCGGAGGCTGTCCACGGGTGTGGACAAACGTTGTGGACGCGTTGTCCAGTTGCGGCCGTACCGACGCCTTGGCCGCATCCACGCCCGGGTCAGCCACACCCCCCGGTGAGTTAGTTGACCCGGGTAAGTACTGT
>DATAVO010000122.1:0-32067 GCA_036267695.1 Frankiaceae bacterium | reverse complement strand
CGAGTCGAATGCGATGGTCATGCTGAGCGAGCGCGCCGAACCACAGCGCTCGCCCGCGATCGCCGCGAATGGACACGCGCTCGCCGAACTCACCGGGACCGGTGCTGCGGACGCGGACCACGTCGATGTCTACAGCTGTTTCCCCTCCGCGGTGTGCGTCCAGGCAGCCGAGCTCGGGCTCACCGGCGACCGGCCGCTGACCGTCACCGGCGGCATGTCGTTCGGGGGCGGGCCGCTGAACAACTACGTGCTGCAGTCCACCGCGCGGATGATGGACGTGCTGCGCGAGGATCCCGGCTCGACCGGCCTCGTCACGTCGGTCAGCGGAATGATCACCAAGCACGGACTCGGGCTGTGGTCCACAAACCCTGCAAACAAAGGGTTCCAGGCGGCTGACGTCAGCGCGCAGGCATTGGCGACGACAGCGATGGCCGTCGCCGATCCGGATTACATGGGACCGGCTGAAGTGGTCGCCTACACGGTCACGTATGAGGGTGACGCGCCGCAGACCGGGATCGCGATCGCCCGGGCGGAGCGCCCCGGAGCGCTCACCCATACCGTCGCCGTGACAACGGATCCGAGCCTCGTGGCGGAGTTGGTCAGCAGCGAAGGGGTCGGGCGACGGATCACCGTCACCGGCGGCAGTTTCACCGCCTAGGAAGGCCACCCGAATGTCAGCGTCACCGATCGACTCCCGCTGGGCCCCGCATGTCGAAGGGGCGCGGCAGATGAACGACGCCTTGCGGGAGATGGGCGACCTGATCCCGGTCTTCGAGACGCCCGAGCAGGTCGCGGGCATGCGTGCGATACCTGACGCGTTCCTTTCCGCCGAGCTCGCCATTCCCATGCACAGCAGCATGATTCCGGGTCCGGCCGGTGACATGCGGGTGCGCGTCGCTCCCGCCCCCGGCACGCCGACGGCTGTCTACCTGGACATCCACGGCGGCGGGTTCTGCATGGGCTGGCCCGAGATGCACGACCCGGCGAACGCCCGGCTGGCGCAAGCGACCGGCATGACCGTCGTCAGCCTCGATTACCGGCTCGCACCGGAGCATCCCTTCCCCGCCGGGCCAGATGATTGCCGCGCCGCTGCTGACTGGCTGATCGCCAACGCGGAGGCCGAATTCGGCAGCGGCAGGCTCATCATCGGTGGCGACTCCGCTGGGGCCAACCTGACCATGCACGTCGCGCTGCACCTGCGTGAGCGCGCGGCGCTCGATCGCGTCGCCGGGATGAACCTGACGTACGGGATCTACGACCTCTCGGTTACCCCCAGTGCCCGCAATCTCGGGGACAACCCTCTGGTGCTGACCAGCCGCGCCATGGACAACTTCCACGATTCGTATGCGCCCGGACGTGATCGGGAGCAGCTGCGCGACCCGGCGATCTCGCCGCTCTACGCCGACGTGGCCGGGCTGCCCCCCGCGCTGCTGACGGTCGGCACCCTCGACCCGCTGCTGGACGACTCGCTCTTCATGGCTGCCCGGCTTCAGGCGGCGGGCAACCCCGCCGAGCTTCACGTCGTACCCGAATCCCCCCATGGATTCGGGTCTTTTCCGGGCCCGATGGCCGCCGAGCTCGAACTGCTCACCCAGGAATGGGTACGCGCGCGGCTCAGCGCGTGAGCGTCATGTTCAGGTGCTGCGAGACGTTGCCGACATGCTCGACGATCATCACGCGGTGCTTGTAGCGCCAGACCCCGTCGACCCGTTCGAAGGTGTCGCGGTAGCGGCCGTTGACGATCGGCTGCAGCGGCAGCGTCTCCGTCTGCATGAAGACGGTGTAGTACGCGCGGCAGGTGCCGGTGTCCCCGTCGACCTCGACGATCGGATTGGTGATGACGTGCTTGGTGCGCGGGGTGCCGTCCTCGTGCTTGCGCGTGAAGTCGTGGTACATCGCCGTGATCGCTGCGGCGCCCACCCACTCACCGCCCTGATCTGACGTGACCGTGCAGTGGGCGAGGAGCTCACCGATCCCCTCGTAGTCGCCGGCATCGATCAGCTCCGCGTAGCGAAAGAGCAGGTTGGTGATGGCGGTGGGGGCGGGCAGCTCCTGCGACATGGTGGTCACCGTAGCCGCCGGTAAAAACCGGCTGCCACCGGGGCGCTCAGCCCACCCGGCCGAGCGGCTCACCCCCAAAGTCGCTCGAGCACCTAGCAACGGCTGCTCATTTGCCGCCCCAGCCACCATTGCTAGGTGCTCGACGGCGTATCGAGCGTGAATGCGGCCCATCCCAGCCTGTTCACAGCTTGCTCCCAGGCTGTGCGTCGACCATGAGTGGGGACGTCTGTCGCAAGGGAGCGCGAACCGTGAACGATCGTGAAGGACGGCCCGGACAAAACGGCCGACCCGTCGAGGCGAAACTGCTGGTGGTCGATGACGAGCCCAACATCGTCGAGCTGCTTTCCGCCAGCCTGCGCTACGCGGGCTTTGCGGTGGCGACGGCGACCTCGGGGGTCGATGCGGTCAACTCGGCTCGCCGCGACCGGCCTGACCTGGTGCTCCTGGACGTGATGCTGCCCGACATGGACGGCTTCGACGTGCTGCGCAAGCTGCGCTCGGGCGCCGACCGGGTCCCGGTGGTCTTCCTCACCGCTCGCGATGCCACGGAGGACAAGATCGCCGGCCTCACCCTCGGCGGCGATGACTACGTGGTGAAGCCGTTCAGCCTCGAAGAGGTGCTGGCCCGGGTCCGCGCCGTGCTGCGGCGTACCAGCGGCGGTGTCGAAACCGACCGCACCAGCCTGCTGACCTTCGCCGACATCGAGCTCGACGAGGACTCCCACGAGGTGCGCAAGGACGGCGCGGAGGTCTCGCTGTCGCCCACGGAGTTCAAACTGCTGCGCTACTTCATGTTGAATCCTGGACGCGTGCTCTCCAAAGCACAGATCCTTGACCACGTGTGGCAGTACGACTTCGGAGGCGAGGCGGGCATCGTCGAGTCCTACGTCTCCTACCTGCGCAAGAAGGTCGACGCCGGCGAGCCCCGTCTGCTGCACACGCTTCGGGGAGTGGGGTACGTCCTTCGCCTGCCCCGCGGATGAGCGCATTGCTTTCCCGCCGGCGCGGACGTAAGCGCTTGCCGCTTCGGGTGACCCTGGTGGCGGCAATGCTCGGCCTGGTCACGATCGCCTTGATCGTGATCGGCGTCGCCGGTTCGACCCTTCTGCAGCGCTACTTGGTGACGCGTGTCGACAACCAGCTTCGCGCCACCACCAACAGCATTCTGAGCGGCAATTCCATTGAGTCGATCGCGCGCAGTAGTCCCGTCGGATCGTTCTACCTCGCTGTGACCGACGATACCGGTCAGGTGGTGGAGGCCGGGCGGGTCTACAACCGGCCGGGCGATGGCACGATGCCCTCCCCGAGACTGAGCCCGTTGACGTCGAGCTTTGCCGACACGCATCAGCAGAATGCCTTCACGGTCGGGTCCCTGCAGGGAGGTCGCCACTGGCGGGTGTACCTCGTGGTGCTGCCGCCCAACCCCAACCTGCCGGACGGCGGAACTCTCACCGTTGCGTTTCCTCTCGATGACGTGAACAGCACGGTCAACCGGCTG
Source organism: Frankiaceae bacterium (assembly GCA_036267695.1). GTDB lineage: Bacteria > Actinomycetota > Actinomycetes > Frankiales > Frankiaceae > DATAZK01. Next base: position 28,508 of record DATAVO010000122.1, on the reverse strand, counting down.
ATCGCGATCGACACGATCGTCAGCGGCATCGCACTGGTGCTCCTCGCGGGAGTCGGCTACTTCATGGTCCGGCGGAGCCTGCGCCCGCTGGTCAAGGTCGAGCGGACCGCGGAAGCCATCGCCGCCGGTGACCTCGCCCGCCGCGTCGAGGTCGCCGACGACCACACCGAGGTCGGCCGGCTCGGCACCTCGCTGAACACGATGCTCGGCCAGATCGAAGACGCGTTCCATGCCCGCGAGCGCTCGGAGATGAACGCCCGGGCGTCGGAGGAGCGGATGCGCCGCTTCGTCGCTGACGCCGGCCACGAGCTACGCACCCCGCTGACCTCGGTACGCGGCTTCGCCGAGCTCTACCGGATGGGGGCCGTGGCCGACGAGTCCGAGCTGGCCCGCGTCATGAAGCGGATCGAGGACGAGGCGTCCCGGATGGGGCTGCTCGTCGAGGACCTGCTGCTGCTGGCCCGCCTCGATCAGCAGCGCCCACTCGAGCATCAGCCGGTCGATCTGCTGGCCATCGCGACCGACGCCGTCACCGATCTGCGGGCCCTGCACCCCGAGCGCGACCTGCGGCTCATCACCAGCCCGAACGGCGATCCGCCGGTGGTCATGGGTGACGAGGGACGGCTGCGCCAGGTGCTCGGCAACCTGCTGGGCAATGCCTACACCCACACCCCGGCTGGCACGCACGTACGGCTGTCGGTCGCCGCCGAAGGCCCGTTCGCGGTGCTCGCGGTCGGGGACAACGGGCCGGGCATGCGCCCGGAGGACGCGGCTCGCGTCTTCGAACGGTTCTTCCGGGCCGATCCGTCGCGGGTGCGCAGTTCAGGTGGCTCCGGGCTGGGTCTTTCGATCGTGGCGGCCCTGGTCGCGGCGCACGGCGGCACCGTCGAGGTGGACAGCCAGGAAGGCGTCGGTACGACGTTCACCGTGCGGCTGCCGCTGGCCAATGCCGTCCGCCCACCGGCTCCGCCCATGGGGGTCCCCTCACATCCAGAGCCCTCTCCCGCGATCACCCGATAGCCTTCCGGGTGGGCCAAAGTCGGCCAGCCATCAGGGGAAGGAAGCGCATGAGCGGGTTGTGTGACGGTCGGGTTGTCGTGGTCACGGGTGCCGGTGGCGGCATCGGCCGGTCGCATGCGCTGCTGTTCGCTCAGGAAGGCGCCAAACTCGTCGTCAACGACATCGGCGGTTCCCGCGACGGCAGCGGCTCGGGCGACGCCGGCCCCGCTCAGCAGGTCGTCAACGAGATCAAGGCGCTCGGCGGCGAGGCCATCGCCCACACCGAGGACATCTCTACCTGGGACGGCGCGAAGAGCCTGATCCAGCTGGCCATCGACACGTTCGGCTCGGTCGACGTCGTCGTGAACAACGCCGGCATCCTGCGCGACCGGATGATGGTCAACATGACCGAGGCCGAGTGGGACGCGGTCATCAAGGTGCACCTGAAGGGCACGTTCGGCCCGGCCCACTTCGCCGCCGAATACTGGCGTGACAAGTCCAAGGCCGGCGAGCAGGTCGACGCCCGGATCATCAACACCACGTCGCCCTCGGGCATCTTCGGCAACGTCGGCCAGTCGAACTACGGCGCGGCCAAGGCCGGAATCGCTGCGTTCACCGTCATCACGTCGCAGGAGCTCGGCCGCTACGGCGTCACGGTCAACGCGATCGCCCCCACCGCGCTCACCCGCATGACCGAGGACCTTGGCATGATGGCCGGCCTGACCGACGAGCAGCGCGAAGCGCTCGGCCCGGATTCGATCAGCCCGATCGTCGTGTGGCTGGGCAGCAAGGAGTCCGCCGGCGTCACCGGCCGCGTGTTCGGCATCTTCGGCCCGAAGATCTCCGTCGCCGAGGGTTGGGCCTACGGCCCGTCACACGACAGCGGTCAGATCCTGTCGGCCGGTGAGCTCGGCGAGGTCATCCCCGGGCTGGTCGAGCAGGCCGCGAACAACGCGTCGATGCTCGGCACCCGCGACTAGCTCGCGAGCTTGGCGCCGGGCACGCCGACCCAGACCTGGTTCGGGTACCAGACGTCCTCGTAGCGCACGACCGTCGTGCTGTTCGGGGCGTCCCACATCATCCCGTTACCGGCGTAGATGCCGACGTGGTAGACGTAGCCGGTGGTGTCGTAGAAGAAGATCAGGTCGCCCGGCTGCGCCTGCGAGTACGGCACGTGCAGCGTGGTGAGGAACTGATCATTGGCTGAGCGCTGCAGCGCGACGCCGAGCTTGGCGTAGACGAACATGGTGAGGCCCGAGCAGTCGAAAGCATTCGGACCCGCGGCGCCCCACAGATACGGCTTTCCTGCCTCGCCCGCGGCGAGTGCTACTGCCTTGGCGCCAAGGCCGCCGGCCGGGCGAATGATCGCCGGGTAAGCGGGCGCCTTCGGGACGGACGAGGTGGGCGCCGAGGTAGGCGTCGGGCTACCGAAGATGGCGGCCCACGTCTGCGGGCCGACCTGACCGTCGACCGTCAGGCCATGCGCCGTCTGGAATGCCTGCACGGCGGCGAGGGTCAGGGTGCCGAAGTAGCCGGTCGCCGGTGAGACGGCGAGCTTCTGCTGCAGCTGCAGGACCGCGTTGCTGGTCATGCCGTACTGCAGGACGGTGCCCGGAGACGCGGGAATGGCGCTGGTCGGCTTCGGCGTGGGGATGGGTGTCGGAGTCGGCTTGGGAGTGGTGGTGGCCGTCGAGCCGCCGCCCACCGGGACACCGGTGCCGGGCGTGCCCGTCCCCGGAAGCGGCGTACAGGCGGCCGCACCGATGGCACACAAAACCGCCAAAGCGGCCACTCGCCCCCGAAAAGTCATGCATCAGGCATCGGCCCTGTCCGGGGGGATCTTGACAACGGAGTGGTGAAAACTGGGCCGGGTGGCCGGATACTCCGCTGCGCCGCTCGCGCAGAAGCTCGGGATCACACCGCATTCGCGGCTGCTGCTCGCTCGTGCACCAGCCGGCTTTTCGGTCCCTGACCTGCCCGAAGGGGTTGTGGCCAGGCATCGTCCCACCGTCGCCGGCGGGATGTGGGTCTGCTGGCCGAAGAAGGCGTCGGGCCTGCAACTCGACCTCACCGAGACACAGGTGCGCGCCATCGGCCTGGACGCAGGCCTCGTCGACGTCAAGGTGTGTGCCGTCGACGAGACCTGGTCAGGGCTTCGCTTCGTGCGGCGGCTCGCCGATCGGTGAAGCGCCACCGCCCGCTTACGGGCTGAACCAGCCCTGGAAGTCGACGTAGAACGTCGCCCTGCCACCCGACAGATGCAGGTGCACCTGCCCGAGCGCATTCGTGGTGACGATCGTGGTGCCCGAGGTCGGCTGCTGGGCCTTGAACTCCTGAGCGGCGAGCGACACGGTGCTGCCACCAGGGCCCGCGCCGAACCAGCCAGCAACCGTCGGATGCGAAAGGTGCACGTCGAGCATCACCGGTGTGCTGTCCGGGAAGCCGCTGATCGTGACGTCCTGGCCAGCCGGAGCCAACGGCACGTGCATCGGCCCGGCGGAGTGGAACGCCTGACCGCCCACGGTGGACGGCCCGTACCAGCCGACCGCGTTGAGCCCGACGATCGCGGCACCCGCGGTCGTACGCACCCGGACCTTGCCCGCAGCGGCACCTGTCCCCAGCGGGACGATCGCCGTGTTGGAGGTCAGCTCACCGGAGTCATACGACAGCGTCGGGACGATCGAGTTCACGCCACCGGGTCCGACGACCAGGACCCCATGACCCCCGCCGGACATGACGCTGGCCGCCATCACAACGGCCGTCACGCCGGTCGTCGGGATACCGGCGACGCCCACCATCTTGACGTCAACGGCCCTGGTCGTGGCCGTGCCTGAATAGGCGCGCTGCTGGGTGGCCAGCTGGTGATAGCTGACGCCGGCTGGGGAGTACCAGCCGACCAGGTCGACGCTGACGATCCCGGTCATGGCGCCTGCGGGCACGGCAGCAAGCGAGATCCGGATGCGGCCCGAATCATCGACCGGGAGCACGCTCAACGACGTTCTGGTTTGCTTGGCAAGGAAATTCTGGCTGTCGGGCAACCCAGCTCCGGAGCAGCCGGGAAGCGCTGACCAGTAGCCGGCCCGTGTCGGGGACTGCACCGCCACGTTGACGGCGACGGACCGCACACCGCTCGTGGGAACCCCATCGACGCCGGTCACCTGGACGTTCACGGGGGCGGAGTTCGACACGGTCCGGGAGCTGAGCAAACGCATCGGTGCCGCCACGTGGTAGTCACCGATGGCGGCGGTGTACGAGCCGCTCGTCGGCCAGCCCATGTCCTGGAACATGCCGAGAACGATCGGCCCGACAGAACGCGTCACCTCGCCGAGGTGCAGCTGAGGTGTCATCAGCGCGTTGGCATTGCTGCTCGGATACGTCGCCTCGTCGAGGTGGGCAAAGCTGCTCCCCTCCTGGAACGGGTTCGGCGCGAACAGCACCGGGTGACCCGAGGGAGCGGCGGCGTCCCCGGCGGCTCCGGTCCACTCGAGGCCGCTGTCCTGTCCCCGGAGGGCGTTGCCGAGGGCCACGGAGTCGTTCTGGTAGGAGGTGTCGAGCGCGTGCCCGGCGCCGTCAGCGACGAACGTGTCGAAGACGGTGTAGTTCTGCCCGTCGAGGCTCAAGCCGCCCTCGCCGATACCGGAGTAGGGGTCGCCGGCAACGTCGTAGCTGCCGACGAAACCCAGCCCGTGGCCGAGCTCGTGCAGCACGACGCTTTCCAGGTCGACCTGCCCGGGGCCGGGCGTACCGCTACCGAAGTACCAGGCGGACTGGTCGCTGTTGAACGAAGCTGAAATCTCCGCGCCGCTCCCATTGGGGAAGTTCGGGTCGGAGTTGCAGATGTTGGCCGGCAGCTGGTCGGAGCCGGCGATCGCGTTGGCGAGCGCGATCGGGTAGGCGACGTTCGCCAGCGGGGCGTGGGCAAAGTTCTCCACGTAGTCGGTGGGACCGGCGGCACCAAGGATGGAAGAGTCGCCGTACTGCGCCGTGAGGTTCGACCAGTCAGCAGTGACGTCGATCGGTACGGCGCTGTGGACCTGGGTCTGCCAGATGTTCACCGCCGCTTGGAACGCCGTCTTTGCCGCCGCCGGAAAGCCGATGTACGTGACGTTGATCTTCGCGGTGGGCGTGGTCAGGAGAGGCTGCGCGAGCCGCTGCTGAGGTAGCGCCTTCGCCTGCGCTTGGGGCTGCGCCGCACCGGGAGCCAGGCGCACGATCTGCTTCGCGCCGGGGGTGATGGTCTTGTGCCCGCCAACCTCCCGGACCGACGGTTTCGCCGTCCCGATCGTGGCCTTCACCGGCGCGGATGGAGCGGTCGCCGCCAGGGCGGTCCCACCTGCCCCTGACGTGGCGATGAGCAGGGATGTCGCGAACGTCAGCGTTCGGCGCACAGGTCCTCCTGGCGCGCCCTCACGGGCGCGGTAGATCGTGTCAACCGGGGGTCAAGCTCCGATTCACACCCATATCGGCAAATTGAAGGATGGTTTGAAGTCTTCAGCCGAGAGCCGATGAGCAGCATCGAAGTGGGTATCGAACTCGGCGGTAACCTGGAAAGCACGTCCGCGAGCAAGCAGGGAAGAGGCGAAATCGCCCGTGTCAAGCCCGGCGAGTGATGCCACGAGTAGCGCTGTAGCCACCGATTTCGGGCCGAACGAGTGGCTGGTACACGAGATCTGGCAGCAGTACCAGACCGATCCGTCGAGTGTCTCCCCCGAGTGGCGGGAGTTCCTCTCCGATTACCAGCCCGACCCGATCGCCCCGGCGCCGCCGAGCAACGGCAAGGCGGCAGCCAGTGCGGCCAGTAGCGAGAACGGTGCGAACGGCAGTGCACCGGTAGCCGCCGCTCCCGCTCCCGCGCCGGTCGCGGCTCCTGCTCCGGCCCCCACGCCGGCTCCCCCGCCCGCACCCGCCAAGCCGGCGCTGGCACCGTCTTCCGGCGCTCCGAGCGCGGTCGCCGAGCACAGCACTCCGCTGAAGGGTGCGGCGGCGCGCGTCGTCGCCAACATGGAGGCCTCGCTGGAGGTACCGACGGCGACGTCGGTGCGCGCGGTGCCGGCCAAGCTGCTCGAGGACAACCGGGTCGTGATCAACCGTCACCTCGCCCGCAGCCGCGGCGGCAAGGTGAGCTTCACCCACCTCATCGGCTACGCGCTCGTGCGAGCCCTGCTCGACCACCCGGAGATGAACGCCTCATTCGCCGAGGTGAACGGCAAGCCCGCGATCGTGCACCCGGAAGCCATCGGACTCGGGCTCGCCATCGACCTGGTGAAGGGCGAGCAACGCCAGCTCGTCGTCGCGAGCGTCAAGAACGCGGAACGCCTTGATTTCAGCGGGTTTTGGGTCGCCTACGAAGACATCGTGCGGCGCGCCCGTTCCGGCAAGCTCACGATCGACGACTTCGCCGCCACCACCATCAGCCTGACCAATCCGGGCGGCATCGGCACGGTGCATTCCGTGCCGCGGCTGATGTCAGGCCAGGGCTGCATCATCGGTGTCGGCGCGATGGAGTACCCCGCGACCTTCCAGGGCGCCTCGTCGGAAACCCTCGCTCAGCTCGCTGTGAGCAAGACCATCACGCTCACCTCGACCTACGACCACCGGATCATCCAGGGGGCACAGTCCGGCGAATTCCTGCGCCGGATGCACCAGCTGCTACTCGGTGAAGACCACTTCTACGACGACATCTTCGCGTCGCTGCGCATCCCGTATGAGCCGGTGCGCTGGTCGCCCGACATCCCCGACAGCCGCGAGGGCGACCTCGACAAGGGCGCGCTGGTGATGGAGGTGATCCACGCCTACCGGGTGCGCGGTCACCTGATGGCGGATACCGATCCGCTGGAGTTCAAGATCCGGCGCCACCCCGACCTCGACATCACCGAGCACCGGCTGACGCTCTGGGATCTCGACCGCGAGTTCGCCGTCGGCGGCTTCGCCGGCAATCGCACGATGAAGCTGCGTGACGTCCTCGGCGTGCTGCGCGACTCCTACTGCCGCCGGGTCGGCATCGAATACATGCACATCCAGGATCCCGAGCAGCGGCGGTGGATTCAGCACCGCGTCGAGCGTCCGGCCGAGCGTCCTGACCCCGCCGAGCAGCTCCACGTCCTGGAGCGGCTCAATGCTGCCGAGGCGTTCGAGAACTTCCTGCAGACCAAGTACGTGGGGCAGAAGCGCTTCTCGCTCGAGGGCGGCGAATCGGCCATCCCGATACTCGACGAGATCCTGCAGGGCGCGGCCGAGGACGGGCTCGATGAGGTCGTCATCGGCATGCCGCACCGCGGCCGGCTCAACGTGCTCGCCAACATCGTCGGCAAGTCCTACGGGCAGATCTTCCGCGAGTTCGAGGGCAACGTGGACCCGTCCACGGCGCATGGCTCGGGTGACGTGAAGTACCACCTCGGCGCCGACGGGGTGTTCCGCGGCCGCGACGATGTGACCGTCCCCGTTCACCTCACGTCGAACCCGTCGCACCTCGAGGCCGTCGACCCGGTCGTCGAAGGCATCGTGCGGGCCAAGCAGGACGTGCTCGACAAGGGCGAGGCCGGCTTCACCGTGCTGCCCGTGCTGATGCACGGCGACGCCGCGTTCGCCGGGCAGGGCGTGGTCGCCGAGACGCTGAATCTCTCGCAGCTGCGGGGATATCGCACCGGCGGCACGGTCCACGTCGTCGTCAACAACCAGGTGGGTTTCACCACCTCGCCGCTCGCCGGGCGCTCCTCGGTGTATGCCACCGACGTCGCCCGGATGGTGCAGGCGCCAATCTTCCACGTGAACGGCGATGACCCCGAGGCCTGCGTGCGGGTCGCCCGGCTGGCGTACGACTTCCGGCAGGCCTTCCACAAGGACGTCGTCATCGACATGGTCTGCTATCGCCGGCGCGGTCACAGCGAGGTCGACGAGCCGTCATTCACCCAGCCGCTGATGTATGACCTGATCGACCGCAAGCGCTCGGTCCGCAAGATCTACACCGAGGCGCTGATTGGCCGGGGCGACATCACCATCGCCGAAGCGGAAGAGGCGCTGCGCAGCTACCAGTCGCATCTGGAAAACGCGTTCGCCGAGACTCATGACGCGTCCAGCCAGCCGGTGCGCAGCCCCGCGATGTCCACTGGCACCGAGCAAAGCCCTGTCAGCACGGCGATTTCGCTGGAGACGGTCAAGACGATCGTCGACACCCAGCTGAGCCTGCCCGACGGCTTCACGGTCCACCCGAGGCTGCTCCCGCAGCTGCAGCGCCGGGCCAAGATGATCGACGACGGCACGATCGACTGGGCACTCGGCGAGCTGCTGGCCTTCGGCTCCTCGCTGCTCGATGGCCACCCGGTGCGCCTCGCCGGCCAGGACAGCCGGCGCGGCACCTTCGGCCAGCGCCACTCCGTCCTCGTCGACCGCACCAACGGCGCCGAGCACACCCCGCTGAAGACGCTCCCCGGCGCGGCGACGTTCTACGTCTACGACTCGCTGCTCTCGGAGTTCGCGGCGATGGGCTTCGAGTACGGCTACTCGGTCGCGCGTCCGGAGGCACTTGTCCTGTGGGAGGCGCAGTTCGGCGACTTCGCCGACGGCGCCCAGTCGATCCTCGACGAGTTCATCTCCTCCGGTGAGGCGAAGTGGGGCCAGCACTCGGGCCTCACCTTGCTACTCCCCCATGGCTATGAGGGCCAGGGTCCCGACCACTCCTCCGCCCGCATCGAGCGGTACCTGCTGCTGTGCGCCGAGGACAACATGACGGTCGCCGTGCCCTCAAGCCCCGCGCAGTACTTCCACCTGCTCCGCCGGCAGGCGCTGGCCCGTCCGCAGCGGCCGCTGATCGTCTTCACTCCGAAGTCGATGCTGCGCCTGCGCGCCGCCGCGTCCGTCGTCGAGAGCTTCACCAATGGCGGGTGGAAGCCGGTGATCCGCGACGATTCCGTCGACCGGCCCAGCCGCGTGGTCCTGTGTGCGGGCAAGGTCTACTACGACCTGCTCGCTGCCCGCGGCAAGCGATCCGGTGGTGCCGAGAGTGCCGACGACGTCGCCCTGGTCCGGGTCGAGCAGCTCTACCCGACGCCGGTCGACGAGGTGTCCGAGGTGCTCGCGTCCTATGGCGTGGGTACTGGTGATCCAGCCGGCACCTCCGATATCGCGTGGGTGCAGGAGGAGCCGGCCAATCAGGGCGCTTGGCCGCACATTTCGATGCACCTCGCGGAGGGCCTGCCCGACGGGGTGCGGCTGCGCCGCGTCTCGCGTTCGGCATCGGCCTCGCCCGCGGCAGGTGTCGCTTCGGTCCACGAGGCGGAGCAGGCGGCCTTGATCGAAGCCGCGCTCGGTCGCTGAGGCAACGAACGATCAACCATGTACTTCACCGACCGCGGGATCGAGGAGCTCACGCAGCGCCGGGGCGAGGAAAGCGTGACGGTGGAGTGGCTCGCCGAGCAGCTGCGCATCTTCGTCGACCAGAATCCGCAATTCGAGACCGCGGTCGACCGGCTCGCGACCTGGCTCGCGCGCGATGACGACGATCCGGACGAGTAGCTGCGCTAGTCCTGAAACCCTTTGATTCGAGGCTTTCGGTCCGAACCAGCCGTGACAGTGGCTACGCCTGGGCCATGAACGACTGCAGGATCTCCACGAGCTCCAGCGGCCGGTCGCTCTGCACGGAATGGCCCGCTCCGTCGACCACATGCACCGCAAGGTCGGGCTTGCGCCGCAGCATCTCGGTCACGTCGTCGTCCTGCACGAACCCGGACAGTGCCCCGCGGACGAGGGTGAGCGGCACGTTGCAGGAGGACAGCTCGTTCCAGCCGGCTGAGGTGTCGGACGGCGCGGGATCAACCTTGCGTTGCTTGTCGTAGCGCCAGGTCCAGCGCCCGCTCGCCAGCTCCATCGCGTTGTACAGCACCCCACGCCGAAGCGACGCCCGGCTCCGCGTGGGTGAGGCCTGCACCGTCGCTTCGAGCATGTCGTCAAAGCTCGCGTACTCCTCGGGCCCGGCGATGAGGGCGACCGATCCGCGCTGCGCCGGCGTCAGATCTGCATAGCGGGTCGCCGATTCGGGTGAGACGTCGACCAGCAGCAGGCACCTCACCAACCGGGGGAAGCGGCTGGTGAGGCTGATCGCGGTGAGCCCACCGAGCGACATCCCCACCAGGGTGATCGGGGTCGCGGCGTGACGTTCGATCACGGCGGCAACGGCCGAGGCATTGGCCTGCCCCGAGTAATCGTGATCGGCGCGCCAGTCGGACTGCCCGTGACCCGGCAGGTCGACGGCGAGTGCCGGCTGGCCCAAGGCCAGCAACACCGAATCGAAGGTGTGTGCATTCTGCCCGCCGCCGTGCAAGAAGACCAAACGCGCCGGACCGTCGCCCCAGGCGATGGCGCTGAGCCGCTGACCGTTGCCGACGTCGGTCGACAACCGGCGCCGCGGCGGCAGCTCGACGCGCAGACCCAGTTCTTCGGCGTTTTCTGACAGCAGCTCGAACTCGTTGATCACTACGACTCCATTCCTCGCAGGCGGCAGGTTGCGCCGGCAGGCAGCGCGAGCGTAGTTCTCCCTTCCCGTCGCCCTTCACGCACATTTGCGGGCGAGGCTGGTTCACTGGCTGCACACCACCGAGGAGGAACCGTGAGCCAGCAGCCCTACCACCCGGGTCAGCCGGGCCAACCGGGTCAGCCGGGCCAGCCCGGGCAGCCGGGCGGCTACCCGCAGGGCGGGTACCAGCAGCCGGGCCCGCCTCCAGGACAGCCGGGACAGCCGGGCTACGGCGGCTACCCGGGCGCAGGCGGTCCCGGTTCTCCGTATGGCAGCGCGGCTCCGCGCCCCAGCAGCAACCCGCTCAATACGGCTTCAGGGCTCGCGCCGATCCTGCAGATCCTCGGTCTCGTCGTGGCGGCTCTCGGCGTCATCGGCGGCTTCTTCGCCTTCGGCATCGACGGCTACCCGGGATCGCTGAAATTCGTGACGTTCGCGGCCGCTGCCGTCGCCGGGCTCGGTTTCGGTGGCGTGCTCGTCGCCCTCTCGGTGCTGCTGAAGAAGGAGTAGCCGGGGCTGACGGCTCAGGTCGTCAGCACCAGCTTGCCGAACACGTCGCCGCCGGCCAGGGCGGCGAAGGGCCCGCGCGCGTCGGAGAGTGGCCGCGTGTCATGGATGAGCGGCCGCACGCCCGTGTCGGCGAGCAGCTGAAGAAGCCCGGCGAGCTCGTCGCGCGTGCCCATGGTCGAGCCGACGACCGAGAGCTGCAGGAAGAAGACGCGGTTGAGGTCCGCCGGCGGATTGGGACCGCTGGTCGCGCCGCAGACGACGAGGGTGCCGCCGGGACGCAGCGACTTCAGCGAGTGCGCCCAGGTGGCATCGCCGACCGTCTCCATGACCGCGTCGACCCGGACCGGAAGCCGTGCACCCGGCTCGAAAACCCCATCAGCACCAAGGCTTTCAGCCTTCGAGCGCTTGCCCGCGTCGCGACTGGTGGCGAACACGGTGTGGCCGAGTGCCTTGCCGAGCAGGATCAGCGCCGTCGCGACCCCGCCGCCCGCGCCCTGCACGAGCACGGTGCCCGGACCCTTCAGACCCGAGCGCGTGACGAGCATCCGGTACGCGGTGAGGTAGGCGGTCGGCAGGCAGGCAGCTTCCTCGAAGGAGAGCCCGGCCGGCTTGGGGACGAGGTTGCGCTTGGGCACGGCAACCTGCTCGGCGAGCGCTCCGGGATGCTTCTCTGACAGCAGCGAGCGTTTCGGGTCAAGCGTCTCGTCACCGCCGCCCGCCGCGGGATCGCCGATGACCGCATGGACGACGACCTCGCTGCCATCGCTGCTCACGCCGGCCGCGTCGCAGCCGAGCACCATCGGCAGCAGGTCTGCCGACAGGCCGACGCCCTTCAGCGACCACAGGTCGTGATGGTTCAGCGCGGCGGCGCGGACGGTCACGAGCTCCCAGCCGTCGAGCACCTCGGGATCAGCGATCTGCTCGACCTTCAGGCCGGCGAGCGGATCGTCGGGATTGATGGCTGACGCGTAGGCAGCAAGCACGTTCTGACCCTACGAGACGCCAACTTGCCGTGCTCGGCGGCGTGTCGCCCCGTACCCCTCGCCCGGCCGTGTTCCGATGCACGACGTGGTGTTGCTTGATTCTGTCCGCCGGGTCGCCGGGCGCCGCCTGGTGCGCCTGAACCTGCCTGCCCCGGTCGCTCGCGTGGTGTCCCGACCCGCGCCCGTGCGCCCGGCGCGAGTCCCGCGCCCGCCGTCGCTTCAGCCCGGCCAGCTGCGCCGCACCCGGCCGGATCTACCGCTGATCGACGCGGTCGACGGTCTCAGCGACTTCATCCAGTGCCCGCATCCGGGGTGCTGCGCGCTGCGTCCCACCGAGGGTGGCGCGACCTGCCCGGCCTGCCACCGGCTGTAGTCCGCAGCTCACTTTCGTTCGGCCGCCCCGCTTTGGTGGAAGCATCAGACGTATCGCCGGGACACCTGCCGGGTGCCTGGACGGTTCGAAAGGGTGCAACACCATGAGCGATGCCGCTAGCCAACCCGCACAAGTGCCCCCCGAGCCCGCTGCTTCGGGAGCCGCTGCAACCTCGGAGCCGACCCTCTACGGAGGGGTGCGTTCCCGGCGCGTGACGGTGCGCGACCTGCAGGGCGCCAAGCAGCGCGGCGAGCGCTGGGCAATGCTGACCTCCTACGACATGCTCAGCGCCCAGATCTTCGACGAGGCGGGCATCCCCGTGCTGCTCGTAGGTGACTCTGCGGGCAACAACGTGCTCGGCTACGAGACGACCGTGCCGGTGCAGCTTGACGAGCTGCTGCCACTCACCCGCGCTGTGGTCGGCGCGTCGAAGCGGGCGATGGTCGTCGGTGACCTGCCGTTCGGCTCCTACCAGGCCTCCCCGCAGCAGGCGTTCACCTCCGCGCTGCGCCTGATCAAGGAAGGCGGCGCGCACGCCGTCAAGCTCGAAGGCGGGCGCCGGGTCGTCCCTCAGGTCGAGCTGCTGGCCAGCTCCGGCATGGCCGTCATGGGCCACATCGGGCTGACCCCGCAGAGCGTGCACGGCATCGGCGGCTTCCGGGTGCAGGGCCGCGGCGAGGACGCCGGCGAGCAGGTGCTGGCCGACGCCCTCGCACTGCAGCGGGCGGGCGCGTTCGCGATCGTGCTCGAACTCGTCCCGGCCACGCTGGCCGAGCGGGTCTCGCGCGAGCTGACCATCCCCACGATCGGGATCGGGGCCGGCGCCGGCTGCGACGCGCAGGTTCTGGTGTGGACCGACATGGCGGGACTGAACGCCGGCCCCGGACCCCGTTTTGTGAAGCGCTACGCCGATCTGCGCAGCACGCTCTCCGCTGCCGCAGCGGAGTACGCCGAGGACGTGCGCACCGGCCGCTATCCCGCTGCCGAGCACTCGTACACGTAGCGGCCGGAGGGCGGTCCATGCCGGTCAGACGTCGGTGATCCGGATCCCGGCATGGGACTTGTAGCGCCGGTTGATGGAGATCAGGTTGGCCGTGAAGGCCTCGACCTGACCGGCATTGCGCAGCCGGCCGGCGTACACGCCGCGCATGCCTGGGACGAGGTCGGCGAGGCGGCCGATGAGATCGGTCGCCTCCCGGTCCTCGCCGAGCACCAGGACGTCGGTCTCGACCCTCTCGACCGTCTCGTCCTCCAGCAGCACCGCGCTGACGTGGTGAAAGGCGGCGACGACCGTGCTGTCGGGGAGCACAGCGGCGGCCTGCTGCGCAGCGCTGCCTTCCGGGACGTCGAGCTGGTAGGCACCCTGCTTGTCGAAGCCGAGCGGGTTCACGCAATCGACGACGACCTTGCCTGCGAGCTCGCCCTCCAGCGTCTTCAGCAGGTCCTCATGGCCCTCATACGGCACGGCGACGATGACGATGGTGCCCGCCGAAGCCGCTCCCGCGTTATCTGCTCCGGTGACCGGAAGGCCTGCGGCAGCCATGGGTTGCGCCGCCTGACCTGCGCGTCCAGCGTCTCGCGAGCCGATCACCACCGGAACTCCGGCAGCAGCGAAGCGGCGCGCCAGCCCCCGGCCCTGCGGTCCGGTGCCGCCGAGCACGGCGACCGTGCCGAACTCTGCGGGGTTGGCGCTGGCAGAAGCTGGGGAAGGCGTCGATGACGTGTCGTGTGTCGAAGGCATCCTCGCATCGTTGCAGGAAGCCGGGCCGTCGTAGCGAAAGCCATAGACGACGACTGATGGGCGCAGGTTCAGGAGACGGTGTGCGGTGGTCCAAAGGCGGGTCACGCGCGGCTGCTTCCGGTGGTGACGCGACAGCGTCGGTGAACCATCCGGAGCGCTGCGCCGGTCCCGACGACCCCGCTGGTGTCGCTTCGCGCGCCAGCGAAGCAGCCGAAATCCAGGCTCTGCTGCGCAGCCTCTCGCAGGTCCGGCTCGCGGTCTCCGCTGATCTGAGCGCCGCCGCTGGTGCCCTCGAGGACGATCGCCCTGACATCGCGGCCGATGTCCTCTCCGGTGCCCGCGGTGAACTGGCCGAACTCCGCGCCCGGGTACGGCGGCGGGAACATCTCCCGTCGCCCTTTCCGCAGAAGGTTGCCGTCTCCGTCGGCGGCTCCGGCACTGCTGCTCCCGCTGGCGACGTCGAGCTCAGGGTTCCCGACCAGGAAGTCCGCCGACCGCGCCACCTGCTCGCCCGAGCCCTGGCCGGCGCCGGGGCCCTCGCAATCGCGATCGCCGTCATCCCCCAGATCACCCGCAGCAGTAGCCACCCGTCCAATGGCACCGCCGGAGCAACTGCTGTCCAGCAGAGCCCGGACATCCGTCTCGCGAGCAGCGAGTTCACGTTGCTCAGCCAGCGACTGCTTGCCGCTGACGCGTCCCCCGCCACCATCGTGACCGCCGAGCGCAGCTGGCAGGGCGCCGTCGCCAGCAGCCTGCCGGCCGCGTCCGCCAACACGGCCACCGCCTCAGCGGTCGTCACCATGCTCCAGCAGGAGCGGACGCTCCTGGCCGCTTCACCAGCCTTGCGGGCTCCCGCGAACCAGGCCCTCGCGACCGCACTCGCCGCCAGCTCACAAGGCCTGCTCACCCGCCTCCGCGAGCTGGCGCACCCGCAGGTCCTGGCGATCTTGCCGACGGTCCTGCGCGCAGTCCCGCTGCGGCCGACGAGCGCCTCGGCGGCACCCACGCCTGGAGCGACCCGGACGCCTGGAGTGCCCGTCACCCCGACCGGACCCACCTCGGGCACCGGCACCGGCGCGGTTCCGACGCCTGCCGTACCTAGCGCCGGCGCGACGGACCCGTCGGTACCCCCGTCGGCCCCCGCGCCTTCTGGCGGCCCGGTGCAGCTGCCCGTGCCAGACCCCACCCAGCTGCTCCCGGTGCCGCTGCCGTCCACCCTCGGGCAGCTCCCCGGCGGGGACGACACAGGTCTCGACCAGACGGTCGGCAGCCTGCTCAACGGCCTCGGCCTCGCCGGCTAGCAGGCGCGTCTCTCATGGAAGAGGGCGCCCGCTGACGATGCGGCCTAGGCTCGCCAAGGACTGTGTGCCGGTCGCGAAATAGCCGCTGTGTCCGGCTGCCCCGCCGGCCGGAAAGTGCCGCGCGCCGAAGCCCGCCGAAGCCGGATCGGGGCCGAAGACCGGTGGCAGCTCCACGCCGAGCAGCCGACCGGCAATCGGTGGCCAGAACACCAGCTGGATGGGGTCCGTCGGCACCCGCGCCGCCCAGACATGCCCGTCGGGCAGGCGCAGCTGCGATGCGTGAGCCGCCTCGACGCCAGGGCTCGCCAGCAGCACCAGGTCGTCGGCGGCGAGGCCGCGCTTGGCGGCGAGGCCCGCGACCAGCGATCCATAGCTGTGGCCGAGCACCGTGAGGTGCTGCGGGAGAGCGGCCGTCGCGCGAAGGCCCGCCACGAACCGCTGCAGAGCGCCTGCGCCCGACTTTGCGGCACCGTCACTGACCACCTGGTGCACGTCTGGGGCGTCGTAACCGAGCCACATGATCACCGCCGTGCCCGGGCCGGCCGCCGCGGCGAGCCGGCGCGTTTCGTCGATCAGCGCGGGCGCGTCAGCGAGGTCGCTGTTC
The DNA here is from genome assembly GCA_036267695.1 of Frankiaceae bacterium. GTDB lineage: Bacteria > Actinomycetota > Actinomycetes > Frankiales > Frankiaceae > DATAZK01. Next base: position 12,489 of record DATAVO010000122.1, on the reverse strand, counting down.
ATCCCTGGCACGACGACCGCGACCGATCGGCTCGTCTCGACATCGGCCGTGGCCACCACCGCCTCGCCGTCACCTCGCGGGTCGAACAGCAGCAGCTGGCTGGCAGGCACCGCGACCGCGGACGCCAGGGCCTTCAGGCGCAGCAGCCGGGTACGCGCGACCTCGTGGGCATAGGTCGCATAGAGAGGTGCCTGGGCGTACACCTGCTCGGCGTCGCGCACTGCATCGGCGAGCCGCGAACGGTTGACCGCATCGCGTACGCCCGCCGGAATGCCGTCGGCGCTCGCGACCCAGCCGGTCCAGCCCGACGTGAACGTGGCGCGCTCGGCGTCGGTCAGCCCGGCCCACCACACCGTCGTGGCCGCCGGCCCGGCCGGGACGGAACGGGGCAGCGACACGTCCCGGGCGAGCGCCTTGGCGGCCGTTGCGGGCACGGCACGCGGAGGCAGCGCATGCGTGCGGCTGAGATCAAGCAGCAAGCAATCGCCGAGCAGAAACGCCGCCCGCGCATCGGCTTCCTCATACGCAGCCAGGGCTCCGGCCAGTTCGGATGCGACTTCCCGTACCGGGTCGGTGGAGCCGGCGACGGCGAGCACCCGAGCCGCCGCGCGCACCTCCCCCTGCGCCTCGACGAGTGCCGCCTCCACGGATGACAGCGCCGATGCCGCGACGTCGAGGGCGTCGCCGAGGGCCACCAGCCGGGCCCGCGCCGCGGCGGCGGCGGCGGCAAATTCCTCGTGGCCGGGGCCGGTCCAGCCGACGAGCACTCCGGCAGTGGCGAGCACGGCCAGGCCGTCAGCCGCCTCACGGAGGTGCTGACTCATGAGGCGCAGCCGGGCGACGAGCGTCGTCACGGCTGCCGAATCGACGCGTGCGAGCCGCCCGCCCGCGGCTAGGGCATCCACGCCGCTGACTCGGCACTCGCGTAGATGGTGGCACTCAGTCGCAAGCTCGACGCGAGCGCCTCCACCGAGGCGGCGCACCCATCCACCGCCGCCGACGACCCCGGACGGGTCGCCGCCAGCAGCGCGCCGGTCCGGCAGCCGGCGAGTGCCGCAGCCGCTTGATCCCAGGCGGAGAACAGCGCCGCGGAGCCCGCCCGGAGCAGGAGCGCACGCTGCAGCAAACCGGCGGGCGCCGACGCCAGCGCGGCCGGCTGTACAGCGAAGGCGAACGGCGCCACCCCCGGCTGCACACCGGCAAGGGGGGAGGGGAGAGAGTTGGACGGCAGAAAGTTGGACGGCGGAAAGTTGGACATAGTCGACTCCTCGAAGGGGGTTCGAAGGGGTTGGGTCGCAGCTTGGCGTCGAATCAGGCCGCGAAATCGGCTGTCCACAGGTGCCGCATGCCTCGCGCATCGATCCACAGGCGCGTCGCGAGCGGGTCGTCGCGGCGGGTCCTTCGTGACTGTGCAGCTGCTGTGACAGAACATGCGTGGGTGGCCACGCGAGAGCAGGCTCCATGAGATCGCTCCGGCCGAGCGATCCCTGGTCGATCGCCGCGATCCTGTGCTTGTTCGGCGGCGCCGTGCTACTCGTCATCGCCTGGTATGACATCTCCGGCACCGCCGACCTCTACAAGCAGATGCCGTACCTGGTCAGCGCCGGCTTCAGCGGGCTCGCCCTCATCATCGTCGGAAGCGCACTGGTGGTCGCGGGACGCAACGATCGGGTAGAACGGCGCCTCGCCCAGCTCCTTGAAGCGATCACCGACGCCGCCGTGACGAACGGCCCGGCGGCCGCAGAAAACCCCGCCGACCCCGAAGCGGCCCACTCAGGCGATCCCCTGATCGGCGCCTCGGAGGGCTACGTGGGCTATGTGACCGCGCCCCAGGGCACGACGTATCACCGCCCGGGCTGCCTGCTCACCCGTGAGAAGGATGCCGAACCCGCCGACCCCGAAGCGATCGCCAACGGCAGCCTGACCGCCTGCCCCGTCTGCTCGCCGGAGCGGCCGAGCGACAACGCATGATCGCGATCGACCTGGCGCTCGCCGGAGTCGCTGTCGGGGCGGTCGCGGCACTCGCCGGTCTCGGTGTCCTGGTCACCTACCGCACCACCGGCGTCTTCAACATCGCCTCCGGCGGGATGGCGATGCTCGTCGCCTACTTCCTCTGGGAAGCCGTCACGGTCTGGCACTGGCCGCTCGCCGTAGCCGCTCCGGTGGCGCTGCTCGTCATCGGTCCAGCGATAGGCCTGGCGGCCGAGTGGGGAGTCTTCCGGCCTCTGCGGCGCCGTGCTGCCTCGACCGCGGAAACGCTGGTCGCGAGCACCGGATTGCTGGTGCTGACGCTGGGTCTGGCGTCGCAGATCTGGGGTTTGCAGACCCGGCAGAACGCGCCGGCGCTGGTGCCGTCCGGAGCCATCGACCTTCCCGGCGGGGCGACCATCGACCGCAGCAGTCTGGCGCAGCTGGTGATCGCGGTCGTTGTCTGCATCGTGCTGACGGTCGTGGCGCGGCGCACCCGAGCTGGTCTGCTGGCGCGAGCCGTCGTCGATCAGCGTTCCCTCGCCCTGTTGTCCGGGGTGAACGCCGACCGGGTCGCCGCGATTGGGTGGGCGCTCGGCGGCGGGCTGGCCGGACTCGCCGGCGTACTGCTCGCCCCTTCGACTCAGCTCAGCCCCTACGGGCTCACGCTGGTCGTGCTGGAAACGCTGGCGGTCGTGGTGATCGCGAAGCTGAAGTCCGCCGTTGCCGTCGTCGTCTCGGCGCTCGCCATCGGCATCGGCCAGGCCGAGCTCCAGCGGGTGCAGCTGAACGGGCTCGCACAGACCATCTTCGGCAGCGTCCAGTCCAACCTGTTCGTGCTGGCGCTGCTCATCGGACTGCTGCTGATCCCGCAGCTCGCCGAGACCGGAGCGGGTGCCGTCTCCTCGGTCGCCCGCCGGCCCGCGCGGTGGCCGCGCTGGACCGTCCCGGTGGGAGCCGCGTTTCTCGCCTCCCCCGTGCTCTTCCCGCTGGTCGACGTGACTACCGCTGAGCAGGTCCCCGCGCTCGCGCTGATTTTCCTGTCACTGATGCTGCTTTCGGGGGTGGCGGGCCAGATCTCCCTCGGCGCCGCCGGGTACGCGGGTGTGGGGGCGCTGCTGGCGGCCGGATTCACCGACGGCGCCGGAGGCTTGCCGAAGGTGCCCGGGGTCATCGCGCTGGTCTTCGGAGCGATCGGGGCCGGCGTGCTGGGCCTGATCACCGGCTATCCGGCGCTGCGGCGCAGCGGCCTCGCGCTCGCCCTCACGACCCTTGCCGTCGGCACAGTCGCCAGCCGGTTCGTCTTCGAGCAACCGCGCTTCACCTCGGGCCTGACGATCCGGCTCGCCGTGGGCGGAGATCGCGCGTTCTACGCGCTGGAACTGGTCTTCCTGCTGCTCGGCCTCGGCATGGTGGAGATGCTGACGCACGGCCGGGTCGGGCGCGCCTTGCGCGCCGCACGGGACAGCCCCGACGGTGCCCGTGCCGCGGGGGTCGATGTGCGCACGATGACGCTCGCCGCATTCGCCGCCAGCGCGACGCTCGCCGGGCTCGGCGGCGGCCTCATGGTGGAAGCTGCCGGTGCGTTCGACTCCAGCGCCGTCGATCCGCTGCAGGGCCTGCTGTGGTTCACGACCGTGGTCGTCGCGGGGGCCGACAGCGCGGTGGCTGCGGTGCTGGCAGCGGCACTGTTCGTCATCGTCGATACGGTCGCGGTCCCCGGCACGTCACTGCTTGTCGTGGGGTTGCTCGCGGCGCTGCTCGGACGGTTGCCTCGAGGCATCGCCGGCATCATCGATCTCCTCACCTCACTGCTCGGCCGCCACCGCCTCGACAGCCCGGACGAGCCGCGCCGCCTGAACCCCGCGGGCCGCCGGCTGCTGGGGCTGACGCGATGAGCGTCCTCGTCGCCGAATCGCTCAGCAAGAGCTACGGCGGCTTGCGGGTCCTCGACAGCGTCAGCCTCACCGTCGATGCCGGCTGCGTCACCGCGCTCGTCGGCTCGAACGGTGCCGGCAAGACCACGCTTTTCCGTTGCCTGGCAGGCACTTTGCGGCCCGATTCGGGACGGGTGCTGCTGGCTGGCCGCGACCTGACCCGGCTGCCCGCCGACGCGCGCAGCCGCCGCGGGCTGGTGCCGACCTATCAAGTCGGCAGCGTCTTCCAGACCCTGACGGTGCGGGAGAACCTGCTCGTCGCCGCGGAGAACCGGCACCGGTTCGGACTACTGCAATCCTTCAGCAACCGCCAGGCGCGCGAGGCGGACGACCGCGTCGATCTGGTATGCGACGAACTCGGGCTGGGCGGGGTAGCCGATGTCCCCGCCGGTGAGCTCCCCACAGGGACGCTTCGATTGGTCGAGCTCGCCCGCGCACTCGTCACCGATCCCCTCGTACTGCTGCTGGACGAACCGGTGAGCGGGCTGGATCGGCGGCAGGCGGCAGCCGTTTCGACCCTGCTGCGCGGGCTCGCCGGGGCGGGCAAGGCCGTGCTTCTCGTCGAGCATGACCCAGCGTTCGTCGAGGAGGTCGCGGACGAGGTCCATGAGCTCGCGGGCGGTTCGCTGCATCGGGTCGCCGTCACGGCCGAGACGGGGAAACCATCATGACCGTCGCACTTTCCGCCCGCGGACTGCGCGCCGGCTACGGGCCGGTGGAGGTGCTGCACGGCATCGACCTCGAGGTGGCGCCAGGCGTCGTCACGGGGATCGTCGGCCCGAACGGCGCCGGGAAGACCACGCTGCTCTCGGTCCTCGCCGGCACGATCCCCCTGCGCAGCGGGCAATTGCTGTGGAACGGCAAGCCTTTCGGCCGGTTGCGTCCCGAGCAGCGGGCCCGCAGAGGACTCGTAGCCGTCCCCGAATCGCAAGGGGTCTTCAGCCACCTTTCGGTACGCGAGAACCTCGAGGTGTTCGCCGGCAGGCGGCCGCTGAGCCCGGCTTACGACACGTTCCCGGTGCTGCGTGAGCGCGGCGCCCAAGCGGCCGGAACGCTGTCCGGCGGCGAGCAGCGGATGCTGGCGCTGAGCCGTGCCCTCGTCGCTGATGCGCGCTGCGTCATCGTCGATGAGCCCTCCCTCGGACTCGCACCGGCCCTGACCGACGAGCTGTACGAGGTGGTCGGGCGCATCGCGGCGACAGGCGTGACGGTCGTGCTCGCCGACCAGTACGAGGACCGGGTCCTTGCGCTCGCGGCCGTCGTCTACCGGCTCGAACGCGGCGAGGTCAGCTTCGCCGGCGAACCCGCAGAACTGAAGAAAACCGCTGCAGGCTAAGGAGAATAGGCGAGCTCGAAGGCATCGAAACAATTCTTGTTCATGTCGGCGACCTGCGAGACCCAGCCGCCCTTGCCGTTGTTGTCCGAGTCCTGCCAGCGGGCGACGTTGATGCAGCTGTGCTCCATCGGCGGCGGTCGTTGGACGACGAAGCTGCGCGCCGTCAGCAGCCCGTGCCCGGTGTACGCCTTCTGGTCACGCAGGTAGTTCTCCACGCACGCGCGGGTCAGCTTGGCCCCGCAGGAGCGCATCGCGTCGGTCAGCCATTGCGCCGACGCCCATCCTTCGAGCTCCCACTCCGAGGTCTTGCCCTGATGTCCCGGGAAGACCTTGTTGACCGCGTCCTGGAAGGCGGCGACGCCGGGCTTGCTGCGGTCGTCGTAGTTCTGCGTATTGCCGGTGGCGTAGATGCTGTTGCGGCAGGTCGGACTCGACTTGTAGTCGCTGGCAATCGTCGACGTCCAGCCCTGCGTGGTCGTCACCTTCGCCTTGAGCTTCACATGATGCGCGTCGAGCGCCTGGCACAGCCGCTCGTTGCCGGTCGTGTCGAGCGCGTCATAGACGCTGTCGACCTTCGCTCCGCCGATGTCGACGGCGATGCTGTCGAAGTTGGCCAGCCCGAGGTCGGCCTGCTCCTCCCGGACGGTGTAGCCCTCCTTGCGAAGCCCGGCCTCGATGCTGAGGGCGAAACGCTGCGAAGGAGCAACGTTGTAGAAGACGACCGCGGCGCTCTTGGCTCCCAATTTCTGCTTGAAATATTGGTAGACCTCGGTCCCGGCGTAGAGCTTGCCATCCCATCCGACGGATCCGTTGCGGGGCTCGTCGCTGCCGTACAGGTTCCACAGATGGGGGTAGGTGTCGTAGCCGTTGCCGACCGGCTGGCCCGCGACGTCGGGCACGCCCTTCTGATTGACGTAGGTGTCGCCGTCGTAGCTGAACGCCGTCGTGCCGGCGAGCGCGAAGACCGAGTCCTTGTCGATCAGCGTGTGCACGCACTGGACGTTGCCGCTGCCGCTTCCGGTGTCGTCGCACGGAACGACCTTCACCATCCGGCCGTTGATGCCGCCCTGCGCGTTGAGGGTGTCGAAGTACGCGGTGGCGCCGTAATACGAGCCGCTGAACGCGTCGGGGCCGAGCGGGCTGGTGCGACTCACCAGCAGGCCCACCGTGATCGTGGTCGGGGTGACGCCGATGTCGGAGGCCGGGTTGTTCGCGGCTGATGACGGCGTGGTGCCCGAGGGGACTTCCGTCACGACCGGTTGGGTCGGAGGCGCTGACACGCGCGTTCCGCATGCCGCGCCCAGCAGCGCCAGAAGTGACGCTGCCGCGATTCCCCCTTTCGGGACCCCGCTTCGGAGCACACCCCATCCTCTCTCACCGGACGACGGACGCCCAAATGTCGGGTACTCGACACGACGCCGGTTTCATTTCTGGCTGTTCGTGAGACCACTACCTGCGACGCTTCCGGACATGAACATTTCGGGGGGAATGCTTGCGGTGCGCATCGGGGGTGCGATCGCCGGGGCGACGCTCGCGTTGAGCGCCTGCGGGAGCTCGACCGCCGGCGGGGCGTCGGGGACGGTCTCCGGGACGGTGAACAGTTCGGTGTCCCCGTCCTCAGCGGCGTCAGCAGCCACGTCCGGCTGCCACAACGGCGTCGCACATGACCTGACGAGCACGCTCGCGATCCTCACCGACCCGTCGACCTGCGCCGGTTCGGTCAACGCCTTCTGGACCGGACAGCTGGGATCACGCTGGACCAAGCCCACCTTCATCGCCTACGACGACGGGCAGGTACCGCAGGACGCCTGCGGCACCGCCGATGGCAATGCCAGCGACTTCAGCGACAACGCCTTCTACTGCCCGACCGACGACACCGTCGCCTATAGCCGCGAGCTCCTGGGCGGCCTGTACCAGAAGGGCGGCCCCTTCCTACCGGTCGTCGTCCTGATGCATGAGCTCGGTCACCGCGCGGATCACATCCTCGGCGTCACCGGGCCGATCTCACGCTCCGAGGAGAACCAGGCCGACTGCTCGGCGGGGGTGGAGACGGCGTTCGCCCGCACTGCCCACCGGCTGCCGTTCACCGACGTGCTCGGCGGGGCGAAGCTGCTCTTCCAGCTCGGCGACACGCGTAACTTCGGTTCGGAGCTGGCCTCCTCACCGGATGCCCATGGGTCCCCGGCGCAGCGGCTGATCGCGTACAGCCGCGGCTACCTGCAGCACAACATCAAGGTCTGCCGCACGATCGGGCAATCCCCGACCGGGAGTGTGCTCTAGAGGTGGCGTCTGCGATATTGGGATTGTGTTACGCGTCGCAGTCATCGGTAGTGGTCCGTCAGGCATCTACGCAGCCCAGTCGCTGCTGAAGTTCGCCCCGGAGGTGGACGGTGTCGAGGTCGATGTGATCGACCGTTTACCGTGCCCGTACGGGCTGGTGCGTTACGGGGTCGCGCCTGACCACGAGAAGATCAAGTCGATCACGCTTGCGCTGCGCAAGGTGCTCGAGACCGACGGCATCCGATTCCTCGGCAATGTCGATGTCGGCAAGGACGTCTCGATGGAGGAGCTGCACGAGCACTACGACGCGATCGTGGTGGCGTATGGCGCGGCGATCGACCGTCGGCTCGACATCGAGGGCGAGGAACTGCCCGGCAGCTTCTCCGCCACCGACTTCGTCGCCTGGTACAGCGGTCACCCGGACACGCAGATCGACCGCTTCACGCTCGACGCGACAAGCGTCGTGGTGGTCGGTGTCGGCAACGTGGCGGTCGACGTCGCGCGCATCCTCGCCAAGACCGCTGACGACCTGCGCCCTACCGACCTTCCCGATCACGTCCTCGATGTGCTGCACGCCAGCCACGTCACCGACATCCACATGCTCGGTCGGCGCGGCCCGGCGCAGGCGAAGTTCACCACCAAGGAGCTGCGCGAGCTCGGCGAGCTGCTGAACGCCGACATCGTCGTCGATCCTGAGGAACTGGTGCTCGACGCAGCCAGCGAAGAGACCATCGCCACCGATGCCAATCAGCGGCGCAACCTGGAGATCCTGCGCCGTTGGGCACAGGAGCGGCCGTCGGGCAAGCCGCGCCGCATCCACCTGCGTTTCCTGCTGCGTCCCACGGCAGTGCTCGGCGCCGACAAGGTCGACGGGGTCGAGGTCGAGCGCACCATGTTGGATGGCACCGGCAACGTCCGCGGCACCGGCGTGCTCGAGACCATCCCGGCGCAAATGGTGCTGCGCAGCGTCGGCTACCGCGGGCAGGGCCTGGCCGGGCTGCCGTTCAACGAGCGCAACGGGACCATCCCCCACGAGGCCGGCCGCGTCATCAACGAGGGCAATCCCGTGCCGGGCGAGTACGTCGCCGGCTGGATCAAGCGCGGTCCCACCGGGGTCATCGGCACCAACAAGTCCGACGCGTCCGAGACCATCAGCTCACTCATCGCCGATGCGCCCAATCTCAAGCCGGCCTCGATACGCGACCCCGAGGCAGTGCTGAAGATCCTCACCGGCCGCGGGGTCGACGTCGTCGACTGGGAGGGCTGGGTCGGCATCGACGAGGCGGAGATCGCGCTCGGCAAGTCCCAGGGCCGCGATCGCATCAAGATCGCCGACCGCGACCTACTGCTCGGGCACGCGTCGCGCCCCTGACCCAGAGTCAGCCGATGTCGAAGACGGTCTTGATGCAGTCGCTGCTGCGGGCGGCGACGGCCTGATAGGCGTCGGCCGCCTTCTCCAGCGGGAAGCGGTGCGTGAAGATGCCGTCGGTCGGCATCCGACCCGACGCGACGAGCGGCAGGAGCTCGCGCCAGGTCTGCTGGATCGGTGCGGAGGTGGTCCGGATGGTGATGCTGCGAAAGAGGGTCATCAGTACGGGCAGCTGATACGGGTTCATGTTGTGGACGCCGACGATCGAGACGGTTCCTCCTGCGCGGACGGACGCGATTGCCGCATCCATCGTCGCGTCAGCGCCTACCGCTTCGATGACGGACTCGGCGCCGAGTCCGCCGGTGGCCGCCTGAATCGCGGCCGCCGTACCGCCTTCGCCGGCGGGGTCGACCGGCTCGGCACCGAAGCTCTCGGCCAGAGCTCGGCGTCCGGGCGCGAGGTCGGCCGCGAGCACCCGGCCGGCCCCGAGCAGCAGCGCCGAGCGGACCGCACACAGCCCTACCGAACCGAGTCCGACGACGGCGACGGTCGCGCCGGGCCGGAAGTCGGCCTTGCGAGCGGCGATCCAGCCGGTGGGCAGGTTGTCGGTCAGCAGCAGCGCCGCCTCATCGGAGATCGCCGACAGCTCGCCATCGAGCTTGTGCAGCTGGAAATCGGCTGCTGGCACGGCAAGCGCCTCGGCCTGGGCGCCGCCGAGCTCGCCGGAACCGAAGACCTTGGGCCCGGGGCGCTGGCAGGTGATCGGGTCGCCGGTTGCGCACCCGGGGCAGTCTCCACAACCGGAGATCGAGGACACGAGCACCCGGTCGCCGACCTTGACGGTGCGCACGTCGGGTCCGATCTCGGCGACGGTGCCGATGGCCTCGTGACCGATGCGCAGCCCATCGGGCCCCACGCCCATATCGCCGTCGTAGAAGTGCAGATCGCTGCCACAGATCGCCGACTTTTGGACCGTGACGATCGCACCGTCAGCGCCGGGAAGCACGGGGTCGGCGACGTCGTCGACCCGCACGCTGTGGGCTCCGGTGATCACTGCCGCGCGCATGTGATGTCTCCTGTCGATGTGTGCTGAGGGTCTGTCGCTGTCTGCCGAGAAAGGCTCGGGGCACCCTCTCACGCAACCCGCCTGGACAGGTCCGGCGGGGCGGGTTCAGGCTGACCAGATGGACGTCGAGCTGATGGCGCGGGCGATGACGACGCTGCCCGCCGACGATGACCATCCGTATCGAACGGGAGCGTGGCGCCCCCAGTCCGCGGAATGGCGGGCCGACGACCTCGACGTGACGGGCGAGCTTCCCGAGGATCTGTCGGGTGTCTACTTGCGTAACACCGAGAATCCGGTGCATCCGGCGGTCGAGCGCTATCACCCTTTCGACGGCGACGGGATGGTCCACGCCGTCGGGTTCGATCGCGGACGCGCTTACTACCGCAATCGGTTCGTGCGCACCGACGGTTTTCTCGCCGAGCAGGCAGCAGGTGGGCCGCTCTGGGCAGGCATCGCGGAAAAGCCGGAATGGTCGCCGCGCGAGGACGGCTGGGGTGCCCGCGGCCGGATGAAAGACGCCTCGAGCACCGACGTCGTGGTGCACAACGGGGTGGCACTCACCAGCTTCTACCAGTGCGGCGACCTCTACCGGCTCGACCCGATGACCCTGGAGACATTGGGAAAAGCCCGATGGCACGGGGCTTTTCCGGCAAATCATGGTGTCTCGGCCCACACGAAGGTCGATCCACGCTCCGGCGAACTGCTGTTCTTCAACTACGGCACCGAGGCGCCGTACCTGCGCTACGGGGTGGTCGACGCGGGCAACAGCCTCGTGCACTACACCGACGTGCCGTTGCCCGGACCGCGGCTACCGCACGACATGGCATTCACCGACAACTACGCCATCCTCAATGACTGCCCGCTTTTCTGGCTCCCCGAGGCACTCGCCCTCGGCAAGTACGTCTCGCGTTTCCACCGCGATCTGCCGACCCGGATCGGTGTCATTCCGCGCCGCGGCACGGCGGCTGATGTGCGGTGGTTCGAGGCCGCGCCGACGTATGTGCTGCACTGGGTCAACGCATATGAAGACGGCGACGAGATCGTCCTCGACGGCTTCTTCCAGGACGACCCCACACCCGCTGATGACGGCGCCGGATCCCTTTATCAGCGGCTTTTTCGCTCCCTTGCCGCGGATCGGTTACAGACGCATCTGCATCGCTGGCGGCTGAACCTGCGCACCGGGATGGTCAAGGAGGAGCGGCTCACCGACACGGTCAGCGAGTTCGGGATGATCAACGCGGCCACCGCCGGTCTCCCGTACCGATACACCTACGCGGCGAGCGCGGTGCCGGGCTGGTTCCTGTTCAGCGGGATCGTCAAGCACGACGTCGTCACCGGCTGGGAAGAGCGCTACGACCTCCCGCCGGGGGTGTATGCGAGTGAGACAGCAGTCGCAACGAAAGCAAACGCAACTGCCGAGGATGACGCGTACCTGGTGACGATCACCTCGGACCTCGAACGCGATCTGTCCGAGTGTCTGGTGTTCGACGCGAGCCGGCTCGCCGACGGTCCGATCGCCCGGGTACGCCTGCCGGAACGCGTCTCGAGCGGCACGCATGCGACCTGGGCGGCAAAGGGAGAGCTGGGAACGCATGGATGACGCCGCCCGGCGGGAAGCGAACAAGCTGGTCGTGCGGCGGATCTACGAGGAGGGCTACAACGGCGGCGACCCGGCCGTCTTCGAATCCCTTTACGCACCGGGATTTACGCACCGGAGCAAGGTCACAACTGAGACGCACGAAGGCGGCCTCGGCGAGGCGCAATCGATGGCGCGGTTTCGCGCCGCGATACCCGACGTGACGTTTCGGGTCCTGTCACAGATCGCCGAGAACGACTGGGTCGCCACCCGGCTGCGTATCACTGGTCATCCGGTCAGCGGCTACGGGCCGGTGAGCGGCACCGAGGCCCTCTTCGATGTCCACTCACTCGTCCTGTTTCGCATCGAAGACGGCCGGGCGGCCGAGGAGTGGCTGTTCGTGGACGGGGGCTCTGATCCCGATCCCGAGCCTGATTCCGGCTCGTAGCCCCGATACGTCGGTCATCCTGGAACCGCGTGGGCGGTCTTGCGCGGCAATGATCTGTCCAGGTCAGCCGCTCCGCAGCCAGCGCTCCATGACCTTCGATTGACGCTTGATCACGCTGGCGACCAGATCCTTGACCAGTCCGGCCGCGGGTTCACCGAGCAGTGGCACGTTCACCCGGACGTCGCCATCGACACCGAACCGCGTTGCCTGAAGGTCAGAGCCGCCGGGTTCGAGCACCAGGGCGGCGCGCACCTTGGCGTCGCGATTACGCGCCGCCGCGTCCACGGCGAGCGCACCGTGCCAACCGCCGGGCGCCGGGTCGGCGGGCCAGGTACGCATGTCGGTCAGATCGATCGTCGGCGTCACCAGGCGCTTGAACATCGCGGGCACACCGGCGGTCGGGACGGTCATAGCCACTCGCGTACGCACCTGTCCGGCAGCGCGCTCGACGCTCACCTGATGAGCGAGGGCGCCGACCTCCTTGGCATACGCGTCCAGGAATGCCTCAT
>DATAVO010000121.1:0-3036 GCA_036267695.1 Frankiaceae bacterium | reverse complement strand
CGCAAACCCCATAGCGGTTTTCAAGACCGCCGCCATCGGCCACTAGGCGAGCCCTCCTAGGCTCACAGTCTCCCATGAGCCGCCAGCAGCTACGGACTTCGGCATTCGGCAGCGTCCCGCCTGACTCTCGGTGACGCCCTCGCAGTGTTTTCGCACCAAATAATCCACTGCGCCTGAAGATCACGAGACACTGCGCCACATGTCCCCTCACTCAGCGTGTTGGTAAGCCTGCGTGCGCCGTTGCGATGGCGGCATCCCTGGTAGCCGCTTGCTCGTCGAGCACCGGAGGGAAAGACGCCACACCGAGCGTCTCGTCGGCCTCCGCGGGCTCGTCCAGCGCGCCGGCCAGCCCTGGTGTGGGGGACAGCTTGGGCGGCGACCCCGCGCTCGGGATCAGCGTGCCCGACGCCTTCACCTCGCTGGTCCTCACCCCGGTCGGGCGCGGCACCTTCCCGTTCCGCGGTAGCGACGGCAAGTATCACGTCGCCTACGACCTGGTGATCCTGAACACCTCAGCCTTTCCAGCGACGCTGGACAAGCTCGACGTCGTCGACGCGGCACACCCGACGAAGGTCATCGTCTCGTACTCGGGCAAGAACCTCGTCGACCCGAGCTGCGTCTACGGCAACTGCAACCGGCTGCGCTACATCTACTCCGGACCGGTCACCAACGCGTCGATTCCCGCCCACGAGAGCCGCCTCTTCTACGTGGACTTCGCCTTCGACTCCCTTGCTGCCGCGCCCAAGAATGTGCTCCACCACGTCTACCTGACCGGGAAGAAAACCCTCACCTCGCGAGACCTCGGACCGTTCGACTATCTCGCCACCCCGTTCGACATCTCAGACGGGACGCCGCTCGTCATCAGCCCGCCGTTGAAGGGCCCGAACTGGGTGCCCTTCAACGGATGCTGCGAGCCGGGCTTCCCGCACCGCGACGCGATCCTTCCCGCCAACGGCTACCTCGGAAACAGCCAGACGTTCGCCATCGACTGGAAGCAGGCGAACGACGCCGGTGAGTTCTACACCGGCGACAAGACGAAGAACGAGAGCTTCGTCGACTACGGGAAGCCGGTGTATGCCGTCGCCGATGCCACGGTGGTCGCCGTGCTCGACAACGTCGACGCGAACACACCTGGCCGCCAGCCCACGCAGGACCCGGCCACCGCCGCGAAGATCACGCTCCAGAATGTCGACGGCAACCACGTGATCCTCAGCCTGGGCCATGGCGTCTGGGCGATGTATGCCCACTTCCAGCGGGGCTCATCAAGGTCAAGGTGGGCGTGAAAGACGGCCAGGAGCTCGGCCTGCTCGGTAATACCGGCAACGCGAACGCATCGCACCTGCATTTCCAGCTGATGGACGGGCCCAACATCCTCACTGCCAACGGCCTGCCCTACGTGTTCGACAACTTCACCTACCGGGGTCAGCTCCCGTTGCAGCAGGTACTCACCGCGGATGACTTCCTGACCGGCAAGTTCTTCGGCCAGCAGCTGACGACCGGACAGCCCCGCAAGGACGAGCGCCCGCTCAACCTCGACATCATCGACTTCCCGAGCTGAGGGCGAAGCCAACGGCAGGCGCACGGTTCGCTCTACCGGCGAGACGTCCTACTCGACGACGTCCGCCTTCGCGGGGCCGAAGATGCACAGCTCGTCGAGGAACGGCGCGGGGTCGCCGGACCAGTCCATCAGCGCCAGCTGCACCGGGCTGCGGCGGCCGAGCCGCCAGCGGAAGGCCTCCCACGAGGGGCCCGGCGCCCCCGTCGGCGATGCGCTCGGTGTCGGGGCTCAGACCCGCCCATTTCTGCAGCAGCTCGGCGGTCGGAATGCCTCCCCCGCGCGCGACGTGACCGGCCGTCCACTCGAAGGTCGGGCCGTCCGTGAGCTTCCCGCTGACCAGGTCCTCGGCGACGCCGACGAGGTGAGCGATGACGTCATGAACCGTCCATCCGGGTGTCGCCGGGACGGGCGTGTCATCCGCCTCGGCGTGCTCGCTGACGAAGGCCGACAGCCGCACCCGGCTCTCCCGGTAGTACTGCGACAAGGGAGTGCGCTCCGCCATAAGCGACAACCGTAGCCACGGCGGCGCGTGGCCGGCGTGCCAACCCAGTTGACAGGAACCGGCGGCCGCTACGGAATGGACTACGTGTCCACCTCCCTGCGCCGCCGAACGGTCGCGGGCAGGTGAGCGAGACCCCCATGGGGTCGGCAGTTCATCTCGAGCTTCCTTCCCCCTCGCAAAGTGCTGCCCTGGAGGCATCGAACCGTCCGCGTGCCGTGGTCCGCGCGCTGTCGGCGGTGACCTTCCTGGAATGGTTCGGCGCCAGCGTCGGGCTGCCGCTGCTGCCGGTCTACCTGGAGGATCGCGGCGCTTCGAGCGTGACGGTGGGCCTCGTCGTCGCGGCATACTTCGCGGCTGGGGTGCTGCTGCAGTACGTCTTCGGCCGGCTCGTCGACAAGGTGACGCCCGCGCCCGTGCTGCGCGCCGGGCTCTTCGTCTTTGCGATCGGCGGGCTCACACTCGCGCTGCCGCTGACGCCCGGACTGTTCGCGATTTCCCGCCTCCTGCAGGGCGCAGGGGCCGGAGCAGCAGAGGTGGCAGCGCTCGCGGCGGTCGGCGCGGTCGTACCCGCAGGCCAGCGCGGCCGCGCGTTCGCATCGATCTACGGTAGCCAGCTCGCGGGCATGGCGATCGGCCCGCTGATCGGCAGCATCATCGGCGCGTTCTCGGTGACCGCCGTCTTCGTTGCCGGAGGCCTGATCTCGCTGCTCGCCTGGATTCCGATCGCGATGCTGCGCAGCCGCGTCGGTGCGGAGGCCCTTCGGCCGGCCGCGACGAACATCGAGGACGACCTGGAGGTGCAAGCCGCCGAAACCGCTGCTACTACTGAGGAATCGGCGCGCCGGAGCAGCATGGCGCGTCGGGTGCTCATCGGTTCCGTGCTGACCGCCGCGGCCTTCGGCTTGACGGTCGGTGTTTACGAGACCTGCTGGACCCTGCTGCTCACCCAGCGCGGAGCCGCCAACTGGCAGGTCGG
>DATAVO010000120.1:0-3051 GCA_036267695.1 Frankiaceae bacterium | reverse complement strand
AGAAGTGGCGCAACCGCGCCGGTAACGCTAGCCGACCTGTGCGCCAACACCAGGTATATGCGCCCTTTGCCGTCGAATTGTGATCACTCGCGAACGAAGTGGCGCCGGCGTGAGCCGTCGTTGTATAAGCGCCAGCAGAATGTCTATGACGATCGCCAGTACCCCGATGACGACGGCCGCTCCGAGCACCTCGCCCTGCCCGACCTTGCCGGCCGCCTGCCCGAGTTGGATCAATTTGCCCAGCGTGTCGGTGCCGACGAAGGACGCGATCGTCGCCGTGGCAAACGTCTGCAACGTGGAACTGCGTACTCCCGCGAAGATCAGCGGCACCGAAAGCGGCAATTCGACGTTGCGCAGAATCGACCATTGGCTCATGCCGAGCCCGCGTGCAGCGTCGACGGCTTCGGGCTCGACCGCCGACACTCCCGCCCACGCATTCGTGAGCATGGGGGGAATGGCGAATACCGTCAGCGCGATGATCGCGGTTTTCCGCGAGACGCCGAACGTCGGGAATTCCGCGAGCAGGTAGAGCAATCCCAGGGTCGGCACGGCGCGGGTGGCATTGGCCAGCAAAGTCACGAGCGGCCCCCCGCGTCGGAAGTGACCGAGGGCGATGCCGATCGGCAGGCTGACGGCGGCGGCGAGCACCATGGAGATCGCCGTCACCTCCAGATGCGAGGCGGCGAGATGGATGACGCCGTCCGGTCCCCGGTAGCTCTCGACGTCATCCAGCCACTTGACACCCTCGCCGACGAGACTCATGACTTCGCCCGCTGCCAGCGGGTCAGCCGCCGCTGGACGAGCAGCAGCAGCAGATCAGCCACGATGGCCAGAGCGATGATCAGCACGATCGACACCAGGATCTGCGCGTAGATGTCGCGCTGGAACCCGTCGTTCAGCAAGGTCCCGAGCCCGCCCTGATTGATGAGCCCTCCGATCGTGAGCAGGGCGATCGTCGACACCGTCGTGACGCGTACACCCGCGAGGATCGCCGGCAGCGCGAGCGGCAGGCGAACCTTCAGGATCAACTCGACCGGTCCGTAGCCCAGCCCGCGCGCCGCCTCGACCGATTCTTCGGGTACGCCGTCAAAGCCGACCAGCACGTTGCGAATGAGCAGGAGTTGGGCATAGGCAACGAGCGCGATCACCACCGGGGTGGCGTGCCCGATGCCCAGATAGGGCTGCAGGAGCACGAACAGTGCGAGCGAGGGGATCGTGTAGATGACGCCGAGCATCGCCATGATCCCTGCGCGCAGCCAGCGCTTCCAGATCGCCAGTGCAGTGAGCGGGATCGCGACGAGCATGGCGATTCCGAGCGCTGTCGCCGTCAAACTGATGTGCTGGTAAAGGGCGTGCTGGATGTTGCCGCTATAGGTTCGCAGGTAGTCGCCGCAGATCCAGGCATGGGAATCGGCCAGGCAGCTCCCCGCGGCGAGAGAGGTCACACAGTGGACAGTAGTGTGAATGTCGGGATAACTCTCGATGAGGTCGCGAAGACCTATCCGGGCCCCGACGGCGGCACCGCGGCGGTCCACGCGCTTTCGATGCAGATCCCCGCGGGGCAATTGGTCGCCCTGGTCGGGCCGAGCGGCTGCGGCAAGACCACCACGTTGAAAATGATCAACCGGCTCATCGAGCCGACCTCCGGCCGCATCCTGCTGGGTGAGGACGACGTCACCCGGGTCAATCCGGTGCAGCTGCGGCGGCGCATCGGTTACGTTATCCAGAACGTGGGGCTCTTCCCGCACTTGAGCGTGGAGGCCAACGTCGCCACGGTGCCGCGGCTGCTCGGCTGGGACAAGAAGCGCCAGCACGAGCGGGCGAACGAGCTGCTCGAGCTCGTCGGCCTCGACCCCAAGACCTTCGCCAAGCGCTATCCGGCGCAGCTGTCGGGCGGGCAGCGGCAGCGCGTCGGCGTCGCGCGTGCGCTCGGGGCCGACCCGCCGGTGCTGCTGATGGACGAGCCGTTCTCCGCCATCGACCCCATTGCCCGCACCCGTCTGCAGGACGAGTTCCTGCGCGTGCAGCGCGAGGTGCGCAAGACGATCGTCTTCGTCACCCACGATCTCGACGAAGCCGTCCGGCTGGCCGACCGGATCGCGATCTTTCGCCAAGGCGGTTATCTCGAGCAGTACGGCACCCCGGCGGAGCTGCTGGGCTCACCCGCCACCGACTTTGTCGCCGACTTCGTCGGCGGGCAGCGCGGCTTGCGCCGGCTGTCCGTCACGCCCATCGACGCGGCCGATCTCGAACCGGTGCTGGCGCTCGAGGGCCCGCAGATTCCTTTGTCGGGAACGCTGCAGGACGCGATGGCAGCGCTACTCACCGACGACAGCGGACATGTGCGCGTCGTCGACGAAAAAGGAGCTTCACTGGGCATGCTCACGGTCGCCGGAGTGCATGCCGCGCTGCGCCGGAGCATCCATCAGGCCGAAGGCGCACCCACCCCGTCGCCGGTCGTCGAGTGAGCTAGGGGAGGATCGCAGGCGCCCGCAGCGTTGCGACCGAAAGGCGCTCCCATGCTCACGCCGTTCGACGACTTCCCGATCCACCCGTCGGCTGATCCGATCGCCCACCCTGCCTCGGGTGACCCCAACCACTACGACCGTTACTGGTTCAACGGCGGCGCGAAAGACGGCTCGTTCTTCCTCGCCGGCGCCATGGGCCACTACCCGGTACGTGGTGTCGTCGACGGTGCGTTCTCGGTGATCTACGAGGGCATCGAACACTCGGTCTTCGCGTCGGGCGTCATGCCGCTGGACCGGTCGACCGCGGTCGGGCCGATCAGCGTCGAGGTGCCGGAGCCGATGCGCACTGTGCGGCTGAAGGCCGACCGCAACGCCACCGGCATCGGTGCCGACCTCACCTTCCGCGCCCGCACCGTCGCCATCGAGGAGCCGCGGCAGCGCCTGGTCAGCCCCGAAGGCGTGCTCACCATGGACCACACCCGGCTGACGCAGTGGGGCAGCTGGGAGGGAACCATCTGGATCGACGGCACGACCATCGACGTGGACCCGGCCCAAACGATCGCCACCCGCGACCGGTCGTGGG
>DATAVO010000119.1:0-3129 GCA_036267695.1 Frankiaceae bacterium | reverse complement strand
GTCGGGACCGGCCGCCGGCGTGGCCGGCGCGCTGATGAAGGAACGGGTCAGCGAGGGCATCTTCCTGGAGACCGGCGGCACGTCGACGGATATCAGCGTCATCCGCCGCGGCAAGGTCATGGTGCGCTACGCGAAGGTCGGCGGCCATGACACCTACCTGTCCTCACTGGATGTGCGGACCGTCGGCGTGGGCGGGGGTTCCATGGTGCGGGCCCGGGGCGGGAAAGTGACCGCGGTGGGGCCGCGCAGCGCCCATATCGCGGGCCTGGACTATGCCTGTTTCGCCGAGCCCGCCGCGCTGTCGGGTGCGCGGCTGGTCATGATAACGCCTCTGGACGGGGATCCGGACGACTACGCCATCATCGAGGCGGAGGGCGGCCGGTACGCGCTGACGATGACCTGCGCGGCCAACGCGCTCGGAATCGTCCCGGCGGGCGACTATGCCTTTGCCGGGCCGGAGGCCGCCACGCTGGCGTTCGCTCCCCTGGCTGAGTTTCTGGGCACCAGCGTGGAGGAGGCGGCACGCGCGGTGCTCGCCGCCGGCACGGCGCGAGTCCGCGCGGTTGTCGACGAACTGGTGACCGAGTATCAGCTGGATCGCGGGTCGCTGCGCCTGGTCGGCGGAGGCGGCGGTGCCGCCTCGGTGACGCCGTTCCTCGGCACCAGCGCGGGCTGGGACGCCAAGATCGCTGAGCACAGCGAGGTGATCAGCCCGATCGGCGTGGCTCTGGCTCTGGTCCGCGAGTCCGTCGAGCGGATGATTCCCCAGCCGACGCAGCAGGACGTGCTGGCCGTCCGGGCCGAGGCGGAGAGCGCCGTCATCGCGCAGGGCGCCGCCCCGGCAACGGTGGAGGTCGACGTGTCAGTCGACGCGCACGCTGGCACCGTGCGCGCCGTCGCGACGGGGGCGACCGAGCTGCGCACGAAGGACCGTGCGCAGAGCGCGTCGGTGGACCGGCGAAGCGTCGCCGCCGCCAGCCTCCGCAAGTCGTCGGATCTGATCGACCTGCTTGCCAGCACGCCGAGCTACACGGTCTTCGGAGCCGAAACGCGGCGGCCCGGAGCACTCGGCAAGCTGCTCAAGCCGAAGCACCCCATCCGCGTCATCGACACTGAGGGCGTCGTCCGGATGCAGAGCCCGGACGCCGTCGTCGTGCAGTCGGTAGCCGGCGAGGCCGGGGCGATGCTCGGCAAGCTCATCGCGGCCCACACGGTCTTCGGTGACGGCGGCGGGCAGCTGCCCGCCCTCCAGCTGCTGATCGGTCCCCGGATCGTCAACTTGGGCGGCCTCACCGAGCTTGACCAGCTGATGGCGCTGGCCCGGACCGAGCTCGACAGCCGCTCGCCGGACGAGCCGCTGGTGGCGGTCGTCGAGGTCCGGCAATGAGCACCGCGACACTGGACCCGGCCCGGCTGGCTGCCGGGTGCGCTGAGCTGCCCGACCTCGATGAAGCCGAACTCGGTGCCCGGGTCCTCGCCGCAATGCCGACCCATGAATCCCGGTCGGCCGGCCTGCTGCGGGAGTGGGCCGAGGTGGCGAGCCGGTTCGGTGCCGAGCTGGCGGATGAGGCCGCCGCGTCCGACGCGGACAGCCTCGTCTCTCAGGTGGGGCTGCAGGTGGTGCATTCGGCCGGCGGCCTGACGCGGAAGAGCCTGACGCTGGCCCAGTATGGCACCCGGCCGCCGGCCGTCCACATCTACAGCGACGCGGTCGCGGTGGCCGAGGAAGTCGTGGAGCTGCTCGGCTGGCGCGCCTGGTTCCCGGCCGGTTCGGTGCGGGACATCGGCGTCTGCCACGAAGTGGCGCATCACCTGCTGCATGGCCAGCCGGGCGCGGCGCTCAAGCGGCGCCTCGGCTACGTACTGATCCACATGGGCCCCATCACGGTGCACGGGCACGTCATCGGAGCCGACGAGATAGCCGCGCACCGCTTCGCCCAAGCCGTCTGCGGGCTGCCCAAGAGCCCGCTGCTGATCACCCTGGCCCTCCAGGAGGCCTCCGGGATCGCGAATCTCGCCGAGCGGCCGCTCGCCAACGTTGGAAAAGAGGTCTGACATGGCTGCCGGGATTATCGCTGTCATGGCCGTCGGCGTGGTGCTCATGCTGACGCGCAAACTACCCACCGCTTTCGCACTCATCCTGATGGCCGTGGCCATCGCGCTGATCGTCGGCGCACCGGTGATGGGCGCTAACAACAGCGTCACCACGACCGTGCTCGAAACCGGGTCGACGCTGCTGGCCTCGACGATGATCGCCATCCTCATGGGCGCGTGGCTCGGCAAACTGATGGACGAGACCGGAGTAGCGTCGACGCTGGTGCGTAAAACCGTGGAGTTCGCGGGAGACCGGCCCTACGTCGTCGCGCTCGGCCTGTTCGTCGTCGCGACGCTCTGCGGCTCGGTCACCGGCTCCGCCCCCGCCGCCATGCTGGCCGGCATCATCGGCATCCCCGCGATGATCGCCGTCGGCATCCCCGCGGTGACGGCCGCGGGGACAATCGCGTTCGGCGTCGCCGCCGGAATCCCGTTCGAGCTGGCCTCCTGGCAGTACCTGTCCACCGCGCTGAAGCTGCCAATCTCCTCGATCCGGCACTTCCAGCTCTACATGTTCCCGATCATCGTGGTGTGCGCGGTCGCGTTCATCCTGATCGAGTCGCGGCGGCGTGGCGTCCAGCACTCGTGGGCCGTGAAACTGGCACCCCAGAATGAAGCGTCGACGGCAGAGCCGCTCAGGAAGCGGCGGGCCGACGCCCCCTGGTACTCACTGATCTCGCCGCTTGTCCCGATCGTGCTGGCGCTCGGATTCGACGTGCCGATCGTTCCCTCGCTGCTGGCCGGAGTGGTCTACGTGCTGCTGACCACCACCCGCCCGGCGGACATGACCCAGCGCGCGCTGCGCTGCCTGTACGAGGGGTTCCGGGTAGCCGCTTCCGCGCTGGCGCTGTTCATCGCCATCGGCATACTGCTCACCGCGGTCGAGTTGCCTAACGCCGTCACGGCCCTCAAGCCGCTCACCACAGCGCTCAGCCCGCACAACCCGATCCTTTTCGTGGTGGTGTTCGCGGTGCTGACCCCGCTGTGCCTGTACCGCGGCCCGTTCAACATCTACGGCCTCGGGGCTGGCATCGC
>DATAVO010000118.1:0-5564 GCA_036267695.1 Frankiaceae bacterium | reverse complement strand
GAGCTGGGCACGGCCCGGCTGCCACTGCCCGACACGGCACAGCTGGCGCCGACGAGTTCGCTGATGATCGCCAACCCCTTCCGCCGCGGCACCTTCGGCGTCGGCAACCTCTTCTCCACGCACCCGCCAATGGACGAGCGGATTCGCCGCCTCCAGGAGATGGCGCAAGCGGGCGGCACGGCGACCGGCGGGAACTAACTCGCAGCCGACCGGCAACTAGCCTCAGTAGCCGTGACCGGAGATCTCGCGGCAGGCTCGCCCGAAGCGTGTGCCACCGCGGTCGATCGCAACGCCTGCGATTCCAACAAGATCGGCACCCGCCCGCCGCGGACGCGGGCGTGGCGCGCTGGCAAGGTCGTTGCCGAAGGATTCCCGGTCAAGGATGTGAGCCAGCACCTTGCGGCCGGTGAGATCGTCTGGCTCGACTTGTGCGCGCCGATGAAGAGCGACTTACACGTCATTGCCGACGAGCTGAACCTGCACACCCTGTCGGTCGAAGACGCGGTCAGCACCCGCCAGCGCGCCAAGCTCGACCGCTACGCCGACTACCTCTTCCTGAACGCGTACGACGTCTCGCTCGACATGGACAGCGGCGAACTCCGCACCTCCGAGATGTCAGCGTTCATCACGAAGTCCGCGCTCGTCACGGTGCAGGACGACGACGGCTTCAATGTCGACGCCCTCGTCGCGCGCTGGGATTCCAGCCCCGACCTCACCGGCAACGGGGTCTCATTCCTCCTGCACGGCTTGCTCGACCTCCTCGTCGACAACCACTTCGCTGCCGTCGAGTCGCTCGACGACGCGATGGAGGAGCTCGAGGATCTGCTTTTCGATGACCGGCCGCGCGGACGCGAGGTGCAGCGGCGGACGTTCGAGCTGCGCAAAAGCCTCGTGCTCCTGCGCCGAGTCGTGCTGCCGATGCGCGAAGTCGTCAACACGCTGCTGCGCCGCGATCTGCACGTGGTCGACGAGGCGATGGCGCCCTACTTCCAGGACGTCTACGACCACGTCCTGCGAGCAGCCGAATGGACGGAAAGCCTGCGCGATCTGATCGCGACCGCGCTGGACACGAACCTGAGCATCCAGAGCAACCGGCTCAACCTGATCATGAAGAAGCTGACAGGCTGGGCTGCAGTCATCGCCGTGCCGACCGCGATCACCGGGTTCTACGGCATGAACGTGCCCTACCCCGGGTTCGGTCGCGAATGGGGATTCGTCTTCAGCCTGATCATCCTGCTGGTTTCGGCGGGACTGATCTGGTGGGGCTTCAAGCGGCGGGACTGGCTGTAGACCTGAAGTCCTAGCGGTAGTTGACGAACTGCAGCGCCACGTCGAAATCGTTGTCCTTCAGCAGCGCGATGACGGCCTGAAGGTCATCGCGCTTCTTGCCGGACACGCGCAACTGGTCGCCCTGGATCTGCGCCTGCACACCCTTGGGCCCATCGGAGCGGATCTTCTTCGCGATCGCCTTCGCCTTGTCGTCCGGGATGCCCTGCTGGATCGACGCGGAGATGCGGTATTCCTTGCCCGACACCGCAGGCTCGCCGGCATCGAGCGCCTTGAGCGAGATGCCGCGCTTGACGAGCTTCTCCTTGAAAACGTCGAGCACCGCGCTCGCCCGCTCCTCGGCATTGGCCTTGATCACCACACCGAGTTCGCCGGACCACTCGATTGACGCACCGACCCCACGGAAGTCGTAGCGCTGGGCGATTTCTTTGGACGCTTGGTTCAGAGCGTTGTCGACCTCCTGCCGGTCGATCTTGCTGACGACGTCGAATGAGGGATCAGCCACGAAGATTCCTCCAGTCCAGACACCCGCCCCGGATTCGCTAGGCTGGGCGATCACGGCAGGTTGCCCGAGTGGTCAAAGGGAGCGGTCTGTAAAACCGCCGGCTCAGCCTACGTTGGTTCGAACCCAACACCTGCCACGCGACGCTTCACCGTGCTCGCCGTTTGAGACGGTTTCGCCAGGTTCGTAATTTCTCCCGGGGGCAACCCCCGGACCCCCGGTCCTCGCGGGGGCGGCTTGCTCGCCGTCTTCGAGGGCCTCGGCGCCGCCCTACGCGCTTGGCTGCTACGCCCGGCTCGCTGGCGCTCGCCGCGCGCCCGCCCTGCTTGTGCCCGGCTCCCGCCCTTCGGCGTAGCGCTCGAGTGCCTTATTCGCGTGGCTTTTCGGGCCCTTCTCCCCACTTTGCGGGACGGCCTTTTCCTTTGGGCGGCAACTAGATCGGCCGAATGGCCGACCGCGGATCACCCGCACGGGTGACTTGTCGGCTGGGCCGAATGGACGAAAACAAGTTCAGCTTCGCAGCTCAACAAGAGCTCCGATTCCGCCGAGAGCCGGCATTCCCTGGAGGTCCACATGACCGTCGCCCTGCGCCCCACAGCCATCAAGATGCTCATCATCGCGGCAGGTGTTCTGCTCGGACTGTTGGCCATCGCGCTGATGGTTCTTCCCGAGGGCCACGCGGCTCACGGCGTCGTGCTCGGCGCGACGAAGGTCTCGATCGTCGGCAAGATGCACCCGCTGGGTGTGCTCTGGCACTGAGCCGGCAAGCCGACTGGCGGCGGGGCTTTCACCGCCCCACTGAGCGGCTCGCTCACACAACTCAACAGCTCCACAAGAGACGGGTCGCAGGCCCACGGCACGCACGACTTGCCGGGCCTGCGGCCCGTCTTACTTGCTTGCAGGGCTGACGAATGCGACGTTATTGATGTTGATGCCGCGCTCGGCGCCGACGGGTGACGTTCCGACACGGTGATTCCAGCTCCGCCACTGGGAGGCGCATGTCGCCAGCCGAGGTGTCGCCCAAGGAAAAGCGGCGTCGATCTGACGACGTCCGGCGCCTCCCTGTGCTCCTGGCCGCGCTCATCGTGTGCGCGGTCGGGCTGTGGGTCCCGCTGCTGCGCTCACATCCCGCCGGTTCGCTCAGCGCCGGAATGTCCGCCTGGCACGGAACCGTGCTCGCGATCGGCTTCATCGTCCTGGAAGGCGCGCAAGCCCACGTCGAGGTGCGCCGGCAGACGTTCTCCATCACCCTCTCCGAGGCGCCGCTCGTCGTCGGCCTCGCGCTCACGTCGCCGCTGGTGCTCCTGCTCGCCCGAGGTCTGGCGATGGTGGTTTCGGAGATCCACCACCGGGTCGTCGGGGTCAAGGCCGCCGTCAACATCGCGCTCGTCACCATCGAGAGCGGCGTCGCCCTTCTGCTGTTCCGTGCGCTACACGTCGAGGCCATCACCCATCCCGGTGCGTGGCCCGCTGTTTACCTCTCGATTCTGGTGGCCGACACGGTCAGCGCACTCTTCGTCGCGCTGGCGATCACCCTGACGCAGGGTCGGCCGTCGCGGCGGGATCTGGCGCTCTTCCTGCCGCCGTACATCATCGGTGGGCTGCTGTCGGCGTCACTCGGGCTGCTGGCCGTCATCGCCCTGCGGGCCGAGCCCGGCGCAGGTGTACTGCTGGCGATGGTCGGCCTGCTGGTACTGCTCTCCTACCGGGCCTATGCGGCCCTCGCGCGGCGTCACACCACCTTGAACGAGGTCAACTCCTTCGCTCAGCGGGTGGTCGGTGCGTCGGGTGGCGGCGAGCTCGTGAGCCTGCTTCTGCGCGACGTCACCCGGCTCCTCGCTGCCGACAGCGCGGTGCTTTGGCTTCGTGACCCACCTCCCGATGTGGCGCAGGTGCTGCGGCTGTCGGTCGACGCGGTAGGTGAACCGCTCCCGGTTGAGGGTGGGCGCCCAGACCTTGCGGCGAGGGCCGATGCCGGCCGGTCGGTACTGATCCCCCGCGGCGGCGACGATCCGCTCCTGGACAGCGAGGGCATCCGCGACGCTGTGCAGGTTCCGTTGCCCGGCGGCGAACGCGCGATGGGGATGCTCGAGGTGCGTGATCGGCTGGGTGACACCTCGACATTCGGTGACGACGACACCCGGCTGGCCGAGGCGCTCGCGGCACACGTCGCGACGGCGCTGCAGAACGACCGGCTGCTCGAACGGTCCGTGTACGACGCCACTCACGACGCCCTGACCGGGCTTCCCAACCGCGGACTGCTGACCCATCGGCTGGCCGAGGTGCTCGCCGTCGGCCCGGCGGCGGTGCTGATCGTCGACCTCGACCGGTTCGGCCAGATCAACGACACCCTCGGCGGGGCGAGCGGCGACGAGGTGCTGATCCAGGTGTCCCAGCGGCTGGTGGCCAACGCCCCGCCCGGAGCCACTGTCTCGCGTGTCGGCAACGACGAGTTCGGCATGCTCCTGCCGGGCATCGAGGACGTCGGTGAGTCGCTGGCGATGGCGCAGACCGTCCGCGAAGCGCTGCTCGAGCCGGTGCACGTCTCCGGTCTCGCCTTGGACGGCAGTGGCGCGGTTGGGGTTGCCGTCTCCCCGCTACACGGCCGCGACGCCCAGCTGCTCTTGCGCCGGGCCGAAGCGGCGCTCCGGCTGGCCAAGGGCGGCGAGCCTCCCGTGCAGTCCTGGCGGGCGAGTCTCGACTCGACCGACCCTCGACGGCTCGCGTTGATCGGTGAGTTGCGCCGGGCGCTCGAACGCGACGAACTCGTCCTGCACTACCAGCCCAAGGTCGCCCTGCAGGCCGGTCCTGGTCGCGACAAGCCGGTGGGGGTCGTGACCGGCGTCGAAGCGCTGGTGCGCTGGCAGCACCCGGTCGAGGACCTGTTGCACGCCGACGAATTCTTGCCCATGGCCGAACGCACCGGCCTGATCGTTCCGTTGACGGCCGTGGTCATGCGGCTCGCGCTCTCACAATGCCGGGCGTGGCTCGACGCCGGCCGGCGTATCCCGGTCGCGGTCAACCTTTCGGTACGCGGGTTGCTGGACCCGCAGCTTCCGGCCACCATCGCGCGGCTGCTCACCACGTATGACCTGCCGAGCGAGCTGCTCACACTGGAGATCACCGAGAGCTCCGTCATGCGCGACGTCCCGCGCGCCCTGCCGGTGCTCGAGCGGCTTGCCCGCTCCGGGATCTCGCTCTCGGTGGATGATTTCGGCACCGGCTACTCGTCGCTGGCGTATCTGCGGCGGCTGCCGGTCAGTGAGGTGAAGATCGACAAGTCGTTCGTCCAGGACATGGCGGTTGATGAGAGCGATGCGGCGATCGTCGAGACCATCCTCGGGCTGGCGCGACACCTGCAGCTGCGCGTGGTGGCCGAAGGGGTCGAGGACGAGCGCACCCGCGACCGGCTCGCATCGATGGGCTGCGACATCGCTCAGGGGTATCTGTTCAGTCGTCCGCTGCCCGCCGAAAAGTTCACGACCTGGCTGGCCATGCGAGAGCAGCCCTTACGCCGTGGGCCGATTCGGCTGGTGGGAGGCTGACCGCCGGAACGCTGCCGCCAGTCAAGGGACCCGACCTTGGACTGTTGTCGGCGGCCACCATGGAAAACTGTCGCGGCGCGACGTGTACCCTGGCCTGCGGCATCATGCCCCTTTAGCTCAGTCGGCAGAGCGTCTCCATGGTAAGGAGAAGGTCTACGGTTCGATTCCGTAAAGGGGCTCGAAGCGCCGGTGCTCCGGCTGCCCGGCGGAGTAGCTCAGTTAGGCAGAGC
>DATAVO010000117.1:0-14323 GCA_036267695.1 Frankiaceae bacterium | reverse complement strand
TGTGCCCGGCGTCGGTGTTGATCGAGTTGGGGCAATGAACGTCGGAGACGGAGACGCCGTTGCTCTTCAGCGTGTCCTTGATCTTGGACTCCAGCGCGTACTTGTTTCCAACCACCTTGATCAGGATGTAGCCAGCGATTATCAGGATCGCCAGAACGCCGACCACCCAGACCCACCAGCGCTGGTACCAGCGCTTCGTCGGACGCCCGACCGGGGCCCCGTAGCCACCCGGCGTCCCGTAAGGAGCTCCGTACGCCGGCTGGCCCGGCGGGTACTGGCCGCCCTGCGGATAGCCGCCCTGGGGATAGCCGCCCTGCGGATAGCCGCCCTGCGGATAGCTACCGGGCTGCTGGCCGGGAGGAGGCGGATAGCCGCCCGGCTGCTGGCCAGGAGGCGGATAGCCGCCCGGCTGCTGGCCAGGGGGCGGATAGCCGCCCGGCGGCTGCTGACCCGGATTCCCGGGCTGGCCGGCCGGCGGATACGAAGGCGGGTCGTTTGACATCCGGTCTGGATCCCCTCGCTCGAGTACGACCGCCAGACCCTTGCGGGTACTGGAGACGCGGTCAGTGCCGCAAGCGTGCCGCAGCCGAAGCCGTGGGGCGCGCATTTGGTGGGTTTCATGCGCAGCGGTCGCCCCGGAACGGTCACTGGGCGCGCTTGGGGCGACTCTCAGGCTGACTACTGTGAGTGACGATTTACGGAGATCTTTTCCGGATTCGGCAGGTCAACGAATTCACAACAAATGGCGTTTACCTGCATTGCTAACGCAAAGTCACGGAATTTGCCATCTCCGTGATCAGAGAGTTGAATCACCGTATCGCGGTAAGTGACTACTCAGAGTAATTAATCGACATCGAAGTGTGGGAGCCAAAAGTGAGCCACTGGTCCTGGGAATGATCTTCCGGCGGCTGCCGGAAGACCTCCGGTCAGTCGCGTGAGTTGCAGGGCTCGTGCCGCCGGCACGGCCGCCTCTGCGACCGCGTGGATGACCACGTGCACGCGCCTGTGCATGCCCCTGTGGCAGGCGAGATGGCGAGTTCTGGCGATCAGCGAAGAAGGAAATGTCGCCGGCTCGTCCCAGTCATCTCGCCGACCGCTCGCCTCCCCGCCGTGATGAACCAGAAGGGAACCTGACGTGCGCCACGTCTCTTGGGGCTGAGCCGCCCTCTACGTCCGGCGAACGATTGTTCGTCGAGACTGTGTGTAAGTGTCGATCCTGTGCTGCAATGAGTCATCGGGCCGAATTGGTCGACGACTAAGTCAGGATGCAGCCGCCGGGTGAGCGTGAACGACAGCTTCGACGTTCGACGGCGCACCCTCGCCACCGTCGGATTCACCGTCGTGCTGGGCGCGATCGCGTTGGTGATCGCGTTCCTCGACGAGGGCGGTCATCCCGTCCCGTGGCGGTTCGGCCTCGCCGTTCTCTTGGTGGCTCTCAGTGAGCTGATCCGGTTGCCCATCTGGCACCGCGGCGAGCGCCTGTCCATCGGTTGGGGCGAAGCGGCCGTGCTGGTCAGCTGTGGCCTCGTGCCCGCGCCCTGGCTGGTGATCGCCAGCTGCGCGGGTCAGGTCCTGGCGCACTTGGTCGTGCGCAAGCCACTGATCAAGGCCGCGTTCAACATCGCCGACTTCACCGCCGCCACCGGGCTCGTCGCGTTGCTCGTTCCGTGGTCCGGTCATCTGCGGCAGCTCGCCCAGCCGAGTCACCTACCTCTGCTATTCGTCGCCGGCCTGGTCTTCAGCCTGTTCACCGCGATCGCCGTGGCGACCGTCGTCGCTGCCTCCACAGGCGGCAACTGGCGTCAGGCGATGCGCAGCTTCAACGGCATCAGCCTGCTGACGACGCTCAGCAACGTCGTTTTCGCATCGGCGGTCGTCTGGCTCGCCTGGTGGAGCCCGCGCAGCCTGATCGTGCTCCCGCCGGTGATCATCGCGTTGCACATCATCTACACCGGCTACCAGCGCGTGCAGCAGGACCGTGACGCCTGGCGCATGCTCGACGCGGCCAACGGCGATCTGAATCGGGGCGACGAGGAGCAGGTCGTGCGCGCGGCGCTGGCCTGGGCCGAGCGAATGTTCAACACCACCGGCGCGGCGCTCTGGCTGCGCGGCGACGGCCTGGCCGGCGGCGTTCCCGAAACGGCGAGTGCCGGCGGCTGGGCGATCTGGCGGCGCGAGCTCGGCGAAGTCACCCACGCGCAGCGCAGCAGCCCCAGCGAGCTCGTCAACGGCGCTCGCGAGGTACTGAAGGTCCGCGAGGGCATGATCGGCATGCTCGACATCGCGCTGCCGGTCGGCGCCTCCCTTACCGAGCGCGAGCGGCACCTGTTCACGGCCTTCGCCGATGCGGTCAGCAGTCACCTCGTCAACGCCCGGCTGCTGTCCCGGCAGGTCCACGAGGCCACCCACGACGGCCTCACCGGCCTGGGCAACCGCACGCTCCTGCTGCGCCGCTGTGCCGCGGCGCTCGAGCAGCGGACGGGGGGAGAGGTCGTCGCCCTGCTGCTGCTCGACCTCGACAGGTTCAAGCAGGTCAACGACACCTTGGGCCACGCCGTGGGTGACGTCCTCCTGCAGCAGGTCGCCGAGCGGTTGTCGGCTCAGGTACGGCGCGAGGATCTGGTCGCCCGCCTCGGCGGCGACGAGTTCGGGGTGCTCCTCACCGGTATCGCGACGGCGGCCGACGCCGAGGTCATCGCCGATGCGCTGCTCGGCGCGCTGAACGAGCCCTTCCTGCTCGAAGGTCTGCGTGTCTCGGTCGGCGGGAGTATCGGCGTCGCGGTGTGCCCGGTCGACTCCGACCATGTCGAGGGCCTGCTGCGCAACGCCGACATGGCGATGTATGAGGCGAAGGCGCGCCCGGGATCAGCCGCCCGTTACCGCGGGGAGCGCGACCGGGGGAGTGCCGAACGGCTCATCGTGCTCACCGAACTGCAGAGCGCGGTCGACGAGTGCCAGCTCGTCCTCTACTACCAGCCCAAGGTCACCCTCGACACCGGCCGCACGGTCGGCTACGAGGCACTGGTGCGCTGGCAGCATCCCCGCCGGGGGCTGCTCTGGCCGTCGCACATCGTCCCGGTGGTCGAGCAATCTCCGCTGGTGCGCGACTTCACCCTGCGCGTGCTCGACATGGCCTGTTCCGCGGCTTCGGTGCTGCAGCGTCAGACCCCCGATGACCCGCCGACCATGGCGGTCAACCTTTCGGCCCGCAACCTCATGGACTCCCGGCTGATCGAAGACGTCATGGCCATCCTCGAGCGTTACGAGCTGCCGCCGTCACGGCTGATCCTGGAAATCACCGAGACCGTCATCGTCAGCGAGCTGGAGGTCGTCGAGCAGGTGCTCACCGGGCTGCGAGCCCGCGGGGTGCAGCTGTCGGTCGACGACTTCGGCACCGGCTTCTCCTCGCTGTCCTTCTTGCAGCGCTTCGCGGTCAACGAGATCAAGGTCGATCGTCGCTTCGTGGCCGGCATCGCGGGCGACACGGGCGACGCGGCGATCGTGCGCTCCACCATCCATCTCGCGTCAGGCCTCGGGGTGCGGGTCGTGGCCGAGGGCGTGGAGAACGACGAGCAGCTGAGCTGCCTGCGCGAATACGGCTGTGACCTCGGCCAGGGCTACCTGCTGGGCCGGCCGGTGCCCTTCGCCGAGCTCGTCACGGCCGCTGACGCCGAAGTCTGAGCCTGCCGTTCCCCCACCCCGACCTGCGGTGACATGCCCGCCGAGGGTCCCGGCTCACACCGGATGTGATTCGGCCGAATGACAATGTATGGCGCGACACCGGAGCTCCCGTGGCCCTCGGCCCGCGGGCGTCAAGCGGGTCGCCGTCATGAGCATCCTTGCCGTCGCGGCCGCCGGCGGTGGGGGTGCCTGGGCCGCAGGGCTGATTCACGGCAAGAGCGCCCCCCACTCGGCGGTCGTCACCACCAAGCACGTTCCTGCTGCGGCGCCTGCCGTCTCGCACCCCACGAGCAAGGCCACCCTCGCTGACAGTTCGCCCTGGCGCACCGCGTGGGCGCTCAGCCTCGATCACCCCGGCGTCACGACCGGCACCGACCTCAGCTGCCGCATCGTCGCCCACATCAGCCTGAGTGGCAGCCAGGTGCGCTTCCGCCTGATCAACTTTCCGTCGACGACGCCGGTGACGTTCACCCACCTCATCGCCGCCGTGCGCACGACCGGCCTTGACGTCGACCCGGCCACCGAGCGGGTCGTCACGGTGCACGGCGCCGACGCGGTCACGTTGGCGGCCAACGAGGACATCACCACTGACCCGGTGAGCCTGCCGGTCCAGCGCGGCCAGGACGTCACGTTGAGCATCGACCTCAGCGCCGGCGACTCAGCCCCGTGGCACTACTGGAGCTCGCAGTCCTCGGGCTGCACTCCCGCGGGAGCCGGGGACGCCACGGTGTCCGCCACCGGAGCACCCTTCAGCGAGCGCAGCGAGGACCGCTGGCTGTCGGAGGTGCAGGTGCTTCCCGACGCGAAGGTGCCGACACTCGCCGTGTACGGCGATTCGATCACCGACGGCTTCTTCCTGCCGGTCGACACCTCGGCTCGCTGGACCGATCAGCTCGAAGGCCAGACCGACGGCCGGTTGGTGGCGCTGAACTTCGGCGTCGCCGGCGACCGGATCACCGGCCAGGCACCCGCCGGGCAGCTGCCGCCGCGAGTGGCGACGGATGTGCTCGCGCCCCGAGGGGTCTCCGCGGTGCTGGTCGAGATGGGCAGCAACGACATCAAGGCCGGCGTCAGCGCGCAGCAGATCCTCTCCGAGATCTCGCTGCTGGCGGGCAAGGTGGCCGCGCTGCACGAGACGTTCATCGTGGCGACCGTGCCGGGCCGCGGCGACGGCGTCACCGCCGAGCAGGAGCAGCAGCGCCAGGTGCTCAACGCCGGCTTGCGCCGGTACCCGATCGTGGCCGACATCGACGCTGCGCTCACTGATCCGGCGACCGGCGTCATCCAGGCGAGCTTTGACGTGGGCGACCACATCCACCCCAATCCGCTGGGCGTCGCCGCCATGACACCAGTGCTGCGCGCCGCTATTGCGAAGGTTCCAGGTGCGCTGGGGGCAGCCGCCCGCTGAGCCTGTGCCAGGATCCGAAGGTGTGAAGGTCGGAATCCAGCTTGGCTATTGGGGTCGTACCCCACCCGCAGATCTTGCTCAGACGCTCGCTGCTGTCGATGACCTCGGTCTGGACTCGGTCTGGGTCGCCGAATCGTGGGGCAATGATGCGTTCACCTACGCTGCCTGGGTGGCGGCGCATACCAAGCGGGTGCGCGTCGGCACGGGGATCGTGCAGATGGCAGCGCGCACCCCGACGGCTACGGCGATGGCGGCCCTTTCGGTCGACCATCTGTCGGGCGGGCGCTTCATCCTCGGGCTCGGCGCCTCCGGGCCGCAGGTGGTCGAAGGGTGGTACGGCCAGCCGAGCCAGCGGCCGCTCGCGCGGACCCGGGAGTATGTCGAGATCATCCGCCGGGTGCTGCGCCGCGAGGACAAGCTCACTTTCGAGGGCGAGTTCTACCAGCTGCCGTACAAGGGGCCGGGGAGCGCCGGGATCGGCAAGCCGCTGAATTCGATGGTCCATCCGTTGCGCGCCGATCTGCCGATCGTGCTCGGCGCCGAGGGACCGAAGAACGTGACGCAGACCGCGGAGATCGCCGATGGCTGGCTGCCGCTCTACTACTCGCCTTTCCGGCCCGAGGTGTACTCCGAGCAGCTGGCCGCGGCCAAGCCCGGCTTCGAGATCCCGGCACTGGTCAACATCAACGTGACGGATGACGTAGCCGCCGGGCTCTACCCGGTGAAGGCGATGCTCGGGTTCTACATCGGCGGCATGGGCGCGAAAGGTCAGAACTACCACACCAAGCTCATGCAGCGCATGGGTTATGAGGAGGAGGCTCTGCGCGTGCAGGAGCTCTTCTTCGCGGGCGACCGTGAGGGTGCCATCAAGGCCGTGCCCGATGCCTTTGCCGACGAGATCTCGCTGATCGGGCCTGCGGGGCGGATCAAGGAACGCCTCGAGCTGTGGCGCAAGAGTCCGGTCACCAGCCTGCTGGTGGGCGGCCGCGACCCCGAGTCATTGCGCCAGATCATCGATCTCGCGCAGGACTGAGCCCTCGCTGAGCTGCGGTTTTCGGCGCTCAGACAGCCTGGACACAGGAATTGATAGCGCATTCATAGGTTCGCCATAGCCGCGACCCATGCCTTGAATCGATCGTCCATCCAGACGAGCACGGTATCGTGCTCGACCTGAGACGGGAGATGCAGACCATGGGTGAAGATCCGAACCTCGGCGCATCGCTCACGCCGGCGGTGGGTCAGGCACACCTGGCAAGCCACCGGCGAACGCACACGGCCCGGCCCCAGTGCGCAGTGACGAGAAAGCGGTCTCGGCAGCCATCACCGCTGACCTCACCAAGAAGGCACTGGCAAAGGTGCCCAGGGGCAAGGTCTACCGCGTGGAGACCGATTCGGGTGACTGCCTACGAGGCGCACATGACCAAGGCCGACGGCACCGAGGTCACCGTGAAGTTCGACAAGAACTTCAACGTGACGGGGGTCGAGACCGGCTTGGGCAAGGGCGATCCGATGAGCGGCGGACCCCACGGTGGACCTGGTGGAGCCGGAGGACCCGGTCGGCCCGCTGGCGCTGAAGGCGCACGGGGTTACGGCCCGCCGGCCAACGCGGAGGCACCGGCCCAGGGCTGACAGCCCGGGCCTGTTCTCCCGCGCGACAACAGCCGCCCCGCTGCACCCACCCCCGGGCCCGCAGCGGGGCCGCTGCCTGCTTCCATGGGGGAGTGGCCCCCCTCTCAGAGTCCGTTCTCGCTCAGACCAAAGCCGGCTCGTTGCGCGGCATTCTCGAGGCCGACGGCATCGCCCGTTTCCTTGGAATCCCTTACGCACAAGCCCCTTTCGGGCCCTTGCGCTTCGCAGCGCCGCAGCCGGCGCAGGGTTGGGACGGCGTGCGTGACGCGATCGAGTTCGGCCCTACCGCGCCCAAGCCCGACGCCGAGCATTCGCAGAGCCAGCTGGACTTTCTGGACGATCCGTCGATCGCGGGCGAGGAGTGTCTGAACCTGAACGTCTGGACGCCGGACCGCACCGGCACCGGACTGCCGGTGATGGTCTGGATCCACGGCGGGGCTTACCTTTCCGGCAGTTCCGCGCAGCCGCTGTATGACGGGACGTCGTTCGCTCGCGACGGCGTGGTCTTCGTATCGCCCAATTACCGGCTCGGCGTCGAGGGTTTTGGCCTGCTGCCGGACGCGCCGTCCAACCGCGGCGTGCTGGATCTGCTGCTGGCGCTGGAGTGGGTACGCGACAACGTCGCGGCGTTCGGCGGAGACCCGGACAACGTGACGGTCTTCGGGGAGTCCGCCGGGGCGGGGCTGGTCCTTGCTTTGCTCGCGCTCGATCGCGGCCTGTTCCGCCGCGCGGTGATCTCCAGCTCGGCGCTGACCGCGTCGCTGGAGCCCGCCGATGCGGCCAAGGTGGTGGCCAACATCGCCGAGCAGGCGGGAACGGCGCCGACCGCCGAAGGGCTCGCCGCCGTCGATCCGCAGCGGCTGGCCAACCTCTCCAAGCTCGCCTGGCTCGAGATGGCCACTCATCCCGATCCGCAGCGCTGGGGAGCGACCACCGTCGGCGCCGGCATGACGTTCACCACGGCACACGACGGTGAGCTGCTTGCCCGCCCCCCGCTGCAGCTGATTCTCGAGGGCGCCGGCAGCGGCGTCGAGCTCCTGATCGGTTGCACGAGCGACGAGATGCTGGCGCTCGTCGCGGGGGATGGTCCGGGCGATGAGAAAACCGTCGAGCGGGCAAGCGGATTTCTCCAGCTGGCCGGCGCGCCGGCCACCGCTTACGCGGAGTACGAGCGGATCTGCGGCACGCCGTCCGCGGTGCTGGCGGCAGCCATGCGGGACGCGATGTTTCTGATGCCGGCCCTCGCGATCGCCGAATCGCGTCAGGACGCGGCGACGTTCGTCTACGAGTTCGGCTGGCCCTCGCCGATCCCCGGCCTCGGCGCCGCTCACGGTCTCGACATCGGCTTCTTCTTCGACAACCTCGGCCATTCACCGATCGAAGGGCCCACGCCGCCTGCGCAGGTGGCGTCAGACATGCACGGTGCGTTCGTACGGTTCGCCGTCACCGGCGATCCCGGATGGAGCCGCTATGACACGCAGACGCACCCGGTGATGCTCTTCGCCGACGGGGGCGGGGTCATCAACGATCCGCACAGCGCCGAACGCCACGTCTGGAACGGTTGAGTCAGCGGCCCAGCAAGGCGAAGCGGCGCCGGGGTGCTGCGGCGGTACCCGCGCTGACCGTGACGAGGTGGCCCGCAAAGCCCATGTCCTGCAGACTGTTTTCGAAGCTGGCGGCACCTGCCGGGCCGTCGATGATCGCGCAGTCATGCGCCAGCTCGTCGAGTTCGGCCGCGGTCTCATGGGCGGCGCTCACGGCCAGCAGCATGGCCCCCGCGCGCCGGGCGTCGGCCAGCCGCTCCAACTCATTCTCGGCCAGGGCATCCGGCGCGAAGATGAGAACCGCTCGACCGTGTGCGGAATCGCGTAGCGCGTCGACGGAGACGCGAAGGTGAGCCGGCCCGCTTGCCGGAGGCTGCCAGCGCAGGAGCGTCGGACGAAGCGCGGAAACGCTACTGAACGTGGCTTCGTCGTCGAGGTGTGCGGCGACGTGCCACGCGTCATGGGTGGGGGTCCCGACAACAAAGAGCTGCCCGGCGGTGATGCTTGCCGGTCGCAGTTGCTGGCCGAGGTCCCAGACCCGGCGCGTCCACCCGGAGGTGGAGCGATAGCGGGTCCAGGCGCTGCGGTTGGTCACATCCATGTCAAGGGCGTGTTCGGATGGCGCGGGCCGCTCCTTTAGCGAAAAGGCAGCAATTAAAGCGGCACTTCATGGGGGTCGATGAACCTATTCGCACGTATGGGGGTGGGCATTGACGTCGCGCGAGCAGGAACACGACGATTCTGAGGATCAGAATCGGTGGCAAGCCAGGCCTGTCCTGGCCGGCCTGCTGAAGGCTGCCGTCGTCTCGATCCCCATCCTGTGCTCGCTCGCCGCCGCCTGGCTCGTGAGTTCTTTGCTGCCGCCCTCGACCGGCGGAACGCGGTGGGCCTACCGCGCTGTCGTCGTTGTGGCGGCGCTCGCCGCGGCCATGCTGGCCGAGCGCGGCGCGCGGCGACTGCTGCCCATGACCACCCTGCTCAAGCTCAGCCTGCTCTTTCCTGACCAGGCACCGTCGCGCTTCAAGGTGGCGCGCGAAGCGACCTCGAAGCAGAAGCTCGACCAGCTCGCCGAAAAGCGTGATGGCAGCGCGGTCGGAGCTGCCGCGAACATCCTGTCCCTGCTGGCCGCCCTTGCCAGTCACGACAAGCGCACTCGCGGGCACGCCGAGCGCGTGCGGGTGTATGCCGACTTGCTTGCCCAGCAGATGCGGCTGAATCGTGAGGATCAGGACCGCTTGCGCTGGGCGTCGCTGCTGCACGACATCGGGAAGCTGACGGTCGATCCGGCGATCCTCAACAAGGCCGGCAAGCCCAGCGACCGTGAATGGGCGATCCTGCGGGCCCATCCGGAGCAGGGAGCGCGGGCAGCCGCGTCGCTGCTGGGATGGCTGGGGGAGTGGGGCCGGGCCATTGCCGAGCACCACGAGCGTTTTGACGGAACGGGCTATCCCGCGGGCCTCAGCGGCTCCGAAATCTCCCGCGCCGGCCGCATGATTGCGGTCGTCGACGCGTACGAGGTCATGACGGCAGCACGGTCCTACAAGCGGCCCATGTCGACGCTGAAGGCCCGCGAGGAACTCACCCGCTGCGCCAACACCCACTTCGATCCCAACACCGTGCGGGCCTTCCTGGCGATCTCGCTTCCGCGCCTGTTGTGGGCGACGGGTCCGCTGTCGTTCTTCGTTCAGCTTCCATTCCTGGGCGCCCTGCGAGACGCGGCGACGACGGTCGCCAGCGCGGGCGGTCCGGCGGTCGCTGCAGCGGCTGGCGTCGTGGTGGTGGCGACTGGCGGCCCGGCCGCGCCCGCCGCGACGCATGCAACGTTGAGCGCCACCAAGCCGACTCCCATCGGTGCGCCGGCGACGCCTCGGCCGACGCCCTCGCTGACCCCCAGCCACACCCGCCCGCGGCCCGCGGTCACGCCCCTCGTGAGGGCCGCGGTGAACACCACGGTGGCGACGCCCACGCCGTCGGCCTCACCTGCAGTGCCCGTTTCGCAGCCCATCCCTACACCGCTACCGACCCCGACTCCCGCGCCGGCCCCCACGCCCATCCCGACTCCCACGCCCACCCCGACTCCGACCCCGACGCCGCCTGCCCCGCCCGTCGCACCGGACGTTGTGGTGAGTGGCGGCCCCGGCGCGACGACCTCGGCGACCTCCGCCTCGGTGCCGTTCACCGTGTCGGATCCGTCGGCGACCGTCACCTGCAGCCTGGACGGCGGGCCGGCTTCGGCCTGCACGAGTCCCTTCACCACATCAGGTCTGGCGCCCGGTGCGCACACGGTCGTCATCAACGCGTCGAACGACGGTGGCTCTGGCACGGACAGCTACAGCTGGACGGTGTTGCCGGACGTGCCCACGGTTTCCGTGATCAGCGGCCCCGGGGCGGTCACCTCAGCGACGTCCGCGTCGGTGGTGTTCGCGGTGTCGGATCCGTCGGCGACGGTGACGTGTGCTTTCGATGGCGGGCCCGCGACCGCCTGCACGAGCCCGTTCTCCGTCAGCGGTCTGGCGCCCGGCGCCCACATGGTGTGGATCGACGCGTCCAACGCCGGTGGCACCGGGTCCGACTTCTACATGTGGACGGTCTTGCCGGCGGTGCCGGTGGTGAGCGTCCTGGGTGGTCCGCCTCCCTCGACCCCGTCGACCTCGGCGTCGGTGCCGTTCACCGTGTCCGATCCGTCGGCGACGGTGACGTGCAGCCTGGACGGTGGACCGGCGACGCCGTGCACCAGCCCGTGGTCCGTATCGGGCCTCGCGCCCGGCCCGCACACCGTCGTCATCAATGCCTCGAACGCTGGTGGTTCGGACTCGGGTTCCTATAGCTGGACGGTGTTGCCGCCGGCTCCGGTCGTGGCCGTGACGAGCGGTCCGCCTTCCTCGACGTTGTCGACGTCCGGGTCGCTGACGTTCACCGTGTCCGACCCCTCGGCGACGGTGACGTGCAGCCTGGACGGTGGGTTGGCGACGCCGTGCACCAGCCCGTACGCGGTGAGCGGCCTGGCGCCAGGTGCGCACACGGTCGTCGTCACCGGATCGAATACTGGTGGTTCGGGCTCGGATTCCTACAGCTGGTTGGTGCAGCCGCCGGCTCCGACGGTCGTCGTCACCTCCGGTCCGGTTGTCTCCGGATACTCGCCGGACGCGACGGTCGCGTTCACCGTGTCCGATCCGTCGGCGACGGTGGCGTGCAGCCTGGACGGCGGCCCGGCCGTCCCCTGTACCAATCCGTGGTCGGGTACGGGGCTGTCCGTGGGACCGCACACCCTGGACATCGACGCGGCGAACGTCAGTGGATCCGATCACGCGAGCTACAGCTGGTCTGTCCTGGCGCCCCCGATCGCCACGATCACGTCGGGTCCTGCTGCCGGGTCGACCCAGCTGGCCATCAGCGTGACCTTCACGTTCGTAACCGACACCCCGGGTTCGACTTTCGAGTGCAGCATCAATGGCTCGGCGTTCGTTGGTTGTACGAATCCTGCGAATCTTGTGGGCCTGCTCTCCACCGAAACCTTTTCGGTACGTGCCGTCATCGGTGGGGTCGCCGGACCGGTCGACACGCGCACCTTCTTCGTCATCTGATCGCGTCACCGACCTCTACGAGCGGTCGCTGGCCCAGATGCGGGCTCGCTTCCCACGCGTGGCGATGACCGTCGTCATCCCACCGGCCATGCACAACCTGCCGAACGGCTCGTATCCCTAATGTTCGGGGCGAGGATGGGCTGACGCCCGGGCATGTGTTCTCCGCGACGAGGCCGGCATTCCCGAATGGTCCGTTGGTGGCGGTGCGACTATCGGCTGGCGTTCACCCGACGCCTGCCGGCGAGCTCTGGTACGACGCGGCACTGCTGGACGGAACGGCACCGCTGGACGAACGGCACTGCTGGACGGAAGGGCGACCCCCGGGCTCGAGGTGGTCAGCTGGTCGATGGGGACGGCGCGCCCGAACAGGTAGCCCTGTCCCTCCGTGAAGCCGAAACCAGCCAGCAGATGGGCCTGCTCCTCGGTCTCGATGCCTTCGGCGATCGTCTCCAGGCCGGCGGCCTCGGCCACCGACGCGATCGCCGCGATGAGTCGCGCATTGCCTCGATAGCCCGGCTGGCCCGGTTCGTGAACCGAGGTCAGCTCGGATGTGAACGACCGGTCCAGCTTGAGGATGTCGACCGGCAGCCGGGTGAGCCGGCTCAGCGAGGAGTAGCCGACTCCGAAGTCGTCGATGGCGACCCGGATCCCCAATTCGCGCAGGCGTTGCAACGTGTCGATGGCGACATCGGCATCGGCGCCCAGCGTCGTCTCCGTGACTTCCAGGACCAGCCGGCCGGGCGGCAGTCCGGAGGCGGCCAAGGCGTCGGTCACGTGGTCGAGGTACGCGCTCTCGCCCAGCTCGGCGCCCGAGACATTGACCGCGACATAGGCGGGATCGGGAAGCCAGGAGATCGCCGCTGCGCACGCCTCGCGCAGGACGAGCCGTCCGATGTCGCAGATGAGCCCGGTGCGTTCGGCGAGCGGGATGAATTCGTCTGGCGGGACCGGACCGCGCTGCGGATGTTTCCAACGCACCAGCGCTTCGACGCCCGTCAGCGTGAAGCCACTGGGTCCTCGAAGCGAGACCGTCGGCTGATAGTGCACGAGTAGTTCGCCCGCTTCGAGCGCGCGCCTCAAGTCGGTGTCGCTGCCCGCACCCTCATAGCAATGGACGCGATTGCGTCCGCCGCCCTTCGCCCGGTAGAGCGCGATGTCGGCCCGGCTCATGAGTGTCGAGCCGGTCAATCCCGGCTCCCATTCGGCGACTCCGCCCGAGCATGTGTAGCCGCGGCTGGCGATTGTCGCCCGCATGCTCTCGGAGACTTCGACCGCTTCATCGAGGCTGAGTCCCGGGAAGAGCGCGGCGAATTCGTCGCCGCCCTGCCGCGCCAGAACCGCCCCTTCCGGCAGCAGCGGCAGCCAGGCTTCGGCGACCATTCGAAGCCGCCGGTCGCCGGCGCCGTGACCGGCCGTATCGTTGATCACCTTGAAGTGGTCGAGATCGAGAAACGCCACCGAAAGCGGCCCAGCGTTGCGATGTACGCCGGCGATGGCAAGGGCGAGTTCGCGATCGTAGCCGCGGCGGTTACGCAGCCCGGTGGTGCTGTCGATCTCGGCTGCGCCGGCGGCGCGCACGAGTAGCGCAACCACGAAAGCGGCCACGATCTCAGCGGTTCCAAGCCCGACCGCGACGATCGGCGAAAGGACATGGAACACGGCGCCGTCGGCAGCGAGGGCGCACAAACCCCATGCCTGGTAGACGATCGCCGACTGCCAGGGAAGGAAGAAGAAGCTGTCCAGCGGGACATAGAGGTAGAGCGCGGCGAGGCCGGCTGCCGCCGGCCCGCCTCCCGTCAACACGATGAGAGCCGTGACGAGTGTGATGCCGAGGAAGTTGAAGGCGTGATAGGTCCAGGCGGGCCGGCGCCGGCTCATGATCACAGCCGAACCCGACGCCGCGGCACTGACGGCGACGAGGCGGATCGCCCCGGCATGAGCGACGGTGAGGCCGGGCCAGAGCGTCGTCAGAACCGCGAGAAGCGCGCCGCTGACAAAGAAACTGCCGGCGACCAGCGACATGATCGCGGGGGTGGCGACGACGGGGCGCAGCCTCAGCCACCGCGGCTCAACCGCGGTCACGACGCGTCCCGTGCTTTCCCTCGCACCCGCACCGCTTCTTCGTCGGTGTCAGGTGCGACGTCGCGCAGCGCGAAACGGCTGCAGCCCGGTTGGGCCGACAGGCTCAACCGGGCTGCGCGCAGGGGCTAGTGAAACAGGATGGAGCTGATCGAGCGGAGCCTTACTGGGTGCAGACCGTCTGGCTGAGACCGCCCGTGGTGTTCTCGTAGTACCAGATCGGAGAGTTCGCGCCGGTCACCTTGCTCGTGGTCGCCTCGAGGCAGTACGAGGTCGGCGTCGAGCCGACCCAGGTGATGGTGTTGCCGTTGCTGAGGTTGACGGTGGTGCTCGCACCGGCGCTCTGAGCGGTGCCGGTGATGGTGGCCGCGGCGACGGCCTTGGCGCCGGCGAAGGTG
>DATAVO010000116.1:0-29655 GCA_036267695.1 Frankiaceae bacterium | reverse complement strand
GTGGGGGGGGCCACGCCTGGTGCGGGTCTGGCGGCATTCAACTGGCGCTCGTGCAGCAGCCAGAGCACTGCGGCTCAGTGCACGTGCAGCGTCACGGTGACGGTCTTGAGCACGGCCGGCAGCTTGGTGGTGTCGACCTTCAGGATCTCGCCGTTGTCGGTCTGGCCGGTGGGCGGCAGGACCTTCTGGTGAACGGTCCAGGCGCCGCTGGGGTCAACGACGATGGAGTCGATGCCGAAGTCGTCGTCGTTGGACAGGTACAGCGTCTTGCCGGCGTCAGTGGTGGCGACGCCCTCGACCTTGTCGTGCGCGAAGAGCGCACCAGTCGGGTCAAGTTGGCTGAGCAAGGCGCCGACCTGGACGTAGGGCTGCTTCTGCGCGACGTGCACGCCCGCCCCGGTGAGCGCGGCCAGTGCTGCGTTGGTGCCGTCGGTCCCGACGAAGGCCTCGGGTGACAGGCCGCCGATCGTCAGCCCGTTGACGTCGGTGGCCCCGTTGATGTCGACCTCGTACAGCGTCTTCTGGGCGAACGGTTCGAAGTTGCCGTCACGCTCGTCGACCAGGAACTGCGTACTCGACAGCGCGGTGATCTCGCTGTTCGCGTCGCCCGTGCTGGTCAGCCGGCCGAGCTCGAAGCCGTTCGCGTCGAAATGCGTGATGTACGGGCCGTACTCGTCAGAGACCCAGAAGGTGCCGTCGGGCAGTGCCACCAGGCCCTCGGAGTCATAGCCGTACGGGTCCTTGGCGACGGGCACCGGGGTGACCGCACCCTTGGCGAGGGTGGCGTTGGTCGCGTTGACATCGTCGATCACCTCGCTGGCGTCGTTCGGCGGGCGACCGCTGTAGTTCTTGCCGCCCAGGCTCTTCGGCCCCTTCAGCAGAACCGTCTTGATCAGCCGCGCCTAGCCGTCGACGAGCTTGAACTCGCCGATCTGCGGGGTGAAGTTCAGGACCATCTCGGACTTGTTGCCGTCCGGGGCATCCGCGTTGGGGCCGCGGTCGGTGAGGCCGTAGAAGTAGCCGGACTTGTGCGGCACCGCGGCCAGCGACGAGCCGTAACCCTCGCCCGAGATCTGGGTGGTCGTCCCGGCCGGGCCGGCAACGTGCGTGAGTGGTGGGATCGGCGACCCGTTCGCCGCGGCGTCCTTGAAGAGTCGAACGGCGTCGGTCGCGGTGTAGGTGAAGCTGTCGGTGCCAGTGAAGCCGGGGTTCGGTGTGTAGCTGAACGTGCCGTCCGCGTTGACGGTCAACGCGCCGTTCGCGGGGTTGGTGTGCCGCGTGACGGCGGTGGCGCCGTGGTCGTTGTGCAGGACGTTGCCGGTCACCAAGCCGTGCCCGGAGAAGGAGTCGGCCGCCCCGCCGAAGTCGTGCGACGGGGCCGACAGCCAGCCACCGGCCTGGGCAGCGAGGGTGCCTGCACCGGTCACGGCGACAGCGGCGGTGATCACTAGGGCGATGCGATGGCGTCTGCGCGGGAAGATTCTTGAGGTCACGCAAGTCAAACTGTCGGTCCCTCTTGAACGCCGGGTCAAACCCGGGCGAACAGCCGGTGTGAGGCAGAAGAAACGTCAGGACAGGCCCCGTTTTCGATTGTCGCGCTCAGGACCGATTCCTTTCGGCGCCGTTCGGGTCTACCTGATGGACGGCGAACCTCAGATCGGGAGCGGACACGATGACGGCAACGGAAACGAGCGAGACGGCGACGGCGGACCTGGCACGCGCAGCGAACAGCACCATGGAGGTGTTGAAGCGCGTACGCGCCGAGCAGATGGCGGCGCCAACACCATGCGCGTCATGGGATGTGCACGCCCTGATCAACCATTTCGTCGGATCGGCGCGATTTTGGGCGGCGCTGTTCGAAGGCAAGGACGACGCTCCCGCGCCGGACTCTGCCTCTGAGGACTACCCCTCTGCGGACTATGCGGCCGGTGACTTCGTCGCTGCCTACGAAGAGAGCATCCGGATCGCCTGCGCGGCGTTCACCGCTGACGGCGCGCTGGAGCGGACGGTGCGTCTCGGGCCGGACGAGCTTCCCGGGGCGGTCGTGCTCGGCTTCGCTACGACGGATCAATTCACGCATGGCTGGGATCTGGCGCGCGCCATCGGGCAGCCGGCAGATGACCTCGATCCCGAGCTGGCCGAGCGCTTGCTCGCCCAGGCAAGGATGGCGGTGACCGACTCCTACCGCGGCGTCGACGGCGTGGCAGTGTTCGG
Source organism: Frankiaceae bacterium (assembly GCA_036267695.1). Lineage (GTDB taxonomy): Bacteria > Actinomycetota > Actinomycetes > Frankiales > Frankiaceae > DATAZK01. The sequence goes on along the minus strand of DATAVO010000116.1, from coordinate 27,441 downwards.
ACCGGAACGGCCCGCGCCTGCTGAGGCAAGCCCGGCCGACCGGCTCGCTGCTTTCCTGGGAAGGTCGATGTGATCGATGGCTGACACCTCCGCATTCGTCGCGGAGACCGAGCCGTACCGGCGCGAGCTCTTCGCGCACTGCTACCGGATGCTTGGTTCGGTTCAGGACGCCGAGGACCTGGTGCAGGAGACGTTTCTGCGCGCCTGGCGGTCCTATGCGGGTTTTGAGGGCCGCTCGTCGGTACGTACGTGGCTGTATCAGATCGCGACCAACTGCTGCCTGTCAGCGCTGGCCGACCATCACCGCAGAGTGCTGCCTTCCGGGCTCGGTTCAGCAGAGCCGAATCCGGACCAGCCGGCCGAACCAGCCCCTGCGGGGACCAGCTGGCTACAACCGGTGCCGGACAACCGATTGCTGGCGTACGCGACCGGGCTGAGCGATCCGGCCGCGATCGTGGCCGAGCGGGAAGGCGTCCGGCTCGCGCTGATCGCCGGCCTGCAGCACCTTCCGGCGCGCCAGCGAGCAGTTCTTGTACTGCGAGAGGTGCTGGCCTTCCCGGCGCGGGATGTGGCAGAAATGCTCGGCACCAGCACCGCCTCGGTGAAGAGCGCCCTGCAGCGCGCGCGAGCCACGCTGCAGGAACGCTCGCTGGACGCCGAGCAGATCGCCGCGCCGGACGAACCGCGGGCCAAGGAATTTCTGGAGCGCTACATCACCGCGTTCGAGAACGCCGACGCGGCAGAGCTCGAGCGGCTGCTGGTCGCTGATGCCACCCTAGAGGCGACCCCGCTGCGGACCTGGTTCGCCGGCCGCCAGACCTGCGTGCCGTTCCTGCAGACGCACGTACTCGGGACACCGGGAACCTGGCGCATGTTCCCGGTGCGCGCGAATGGCCAGCCCGCGATTACCGGGTATGTACGCGATGCCTCCGGCGTCCACCGGCCGTACGGCGTCACCGTGCTGACTATCCGCGAGGAAGGGATCAGCAGGGTGACGTCGTTCGGGGATCCCGACCTGCTCGCCGCCTTCGGTTTCCCGGCGGTGCCGCCGCCGCAGCGCCCATAGCCGGGCAAAGGCTCAGGAGCGGCGAATGGTGATGTCGCCATAGGAGGTCCGGGCGCGCACCTCGACGGTCTCGTCGGATTCGGCAGGCTGGGTCGCGTTTTCGAGCTGGTTCCGCACCTGCCCGAAGGACGTGTTCGCCTCCAGCCAGGCGGCGGTGCCCTCGGCGATGCCGATCTCCAGATCACCCATCGCGGTGCCGAGCGCGACCGAACCGCGCACGGCCTCGCCAAGGCGGATGCTTCCGTTGGAAGTCTTCGCGTCGACGCCGGCGCCGGCCCGGTGGACGACGATGTCGCCGTTGGCCGAACGCACCTGCACGTCGCCGGTGATCGCGTCGATTGTCGTGTCACCGTTGGAGTTCTTGACTACTGCCGAGCCCTCGACGGCGCCGAGTTCGATCGTGCCGGAGCCGGTGGAGATGTTGGCGTTGCCCGTCACGGACTCGACCCTGACGTGGCCTGCCGACGTGGACAGGCGCAGCGGGCCGGTGCGTTGCAGCCGAAGGTTGCCGGCGGAGGTCTTGAACCGGCACTCCCCCAGCCGACCGGCGGAGCGGAAATCGCCCATCTGCAAGTCGCCCGACAGCTGCGAACCGCTCGGCAATTCGATGGAGACGTCAACGGACTTGGTCTTGTGGCGGGAGAAGTCGAACGGCCGGATCTTCGGGCCGGTGACCTGAAGCGAGCCGTTGCTGAAGTCGACGCGGATCTGCTGCGCGGCTTTCACGTCGGACTCGTTCGTCTCCTCGCTCGGGCGCACCTCCACGACCGTGTCAGTACGGTCCGTCGCGCTGATACGCACATTGCTGACGCCGAGTTCGACCGTCACCGAAATCGGCTCGGGCGTCTCGAATCTGGGCATGGCGGTCTCCGCTTCATGAGTGGGTGGAGCGCCCCCGCGGGTCGGGGACGCGGCGTGGAATGCGTGTTGGGAGGGGCGCGGCGGCTGCGGCTAGCGGACCCAACCGGTGAAGTGCTGCTTGCCGCGTTTGCCGCTGCCGGGCACAGGTCGCGGATCGCGATCCGAGCGTTGCAATGCGGTGGCCGCTGCCCGACCCAGCCACGCATTCACCGAGCGGCCCTCCTTGGCCGCCGCCTCCTCGATGGCGGTCTTGAGCTGCTCGGGTAGGCGAACGTTGATACGCGCCGCGGGACCGTCGTCGGCCAGCGACAGGTCCGCATCGCTCAGGCCGTTGATCATGGACGTGTCTGCTGCCTCGGGAGCGTCGGCCGGCGGCAGCGTCACGACGAAGTTCGGGTCGCGTCCGCGAAGGCGCAGCTCCACCGAACCCGGGGCCAGCTCCCGGGTGATCTCATCAGCCGCTGCCGAGAGGGCATCCAGCAGCGTGATGCGGATGGCGGACTCCAGTGACCCGGTCAGCCGCTCGACCACCGCGCGAGCATCGTCGCCGCCGACCTCCGCCAGCGTCGCAAACTCGCGGCCCAGCTTGCTCACGTGCGCCGTCAGGTCCATGGGTGCCATGGTGGCACAATTCTGGCACACACGCAAGCCAAAGTGGCGCGCGGAGGTGCCGCGCCCGGGTAGGGATGAGAAACAGCAGTCCAGATGGGCGCGGCAAAGCAAAGCCGTCGAAGGCGGTCGAGCGTCGCGCCGATCGGGGTCCGAGGGGCGCCCCTCGGGAAGACATTGGGCGCCACTGGCGAAGCCGCAGAAAGCGGCGAGCAGGCAAAGCCAAGTCGGTGGAGCTGAGGGGATTCGAACCCCTGACCCCTTCCATGCCATGGAAGTGCGCTACCAGCTGCGCCACAGCCCCGATCGGGTCCCACCATACCGCCGTAGCGGAGGCGAGAGGGTCGGCCCGCGCCTCCGCGAGCTCGGCGCCAGTAGCCAGCCGTCATATATGACCGCCAATTGGTGGCGCCGCGGGTGGGAATCGGCGAGCGTCAGGGGACCGGCGGGATCCCGAGGTCGGCGGTGACGGCGTGTTCAGCCAGCCGCCAGCCGAAGCGGCCTTCTTCCAGACGAGACCAGGCGGCGTTGGGCAATCCCCCGAGGACGTGTCGGGCCCGCACCGGGATCCCGAGCATCAGGTCGATCAGCGAGCGGGCGGTACCGCCGTGCGTGACGGCCAGCACGACCTCGGTCGAGGGCCCCGCCAAAAACGGGGATACCGCGAGCAGCGCCCGGGCCCCGACCTCCCCGTAGGTCTCTCCTCCGCCGCGACGCAGCTGCTCGCGACTGCCGCTGATCCAGTCGGCGTGCTCCTGCGGATAGGCAGCCTCGACCTCTTCGAGGGTCAGGCCGGACCAGCCGCCGATGTCGATCTCGCGGAGCCGCTCGTCGAGCTGCACGTCAAGGCCGAGCAGTTCGGCGGCTGGCCGCGCCGTTTCGAGCGCACGCGAGGAGTCGGACGAGACGATCGCCACCGGACGACGCGCAGCGATCAGGGGCGCGACGCGCGCGGCCTGGGCGGTGCCGACCGCGTCGAGCGGGACGTCGACCTGCCCCTGAAACCGGCCTGAAGCGTTGTACGCGGTGCGCCCGTGGCGCAGCAGCAGCAGCTGCCGGCTCACTCTCCGGACGCGGCGGCCGTGGCCACCGGGGGTGTGCTCGCGTCGACGAAGGGCAGCTCGGGGCAGTCTTTCCAGAGCCGCTCGAGGGCGTAGTACTCGCGCTCCTCGGCATGCTGGACGTGCACCACGACGTCGCCGAAGTCGAGCAGCACCCAGCGACCCTCGCGCTCCCCCTCGCGCCGGACAGGTTTGACACCCGCCTCGCGCATGCGCAGCTCGATCTCATCGACGATGGAGCTGACCTGGCGCTCGGTGGGCGCGCTGGTCAGCACGAACGTGTCGGTGATGGCGAGACGGTCAGCGACGTCGAGAACGGTGACGTCGGTGGCGAGCTTGTCGGCTGCGGCCTGCGCCGCGACCATAGCGAGCTCGACGGCGGCGGGGGCAGCGGGCACAGGCGACTCCATCGGTGGCAAAAAGGGATCCATAGAGGTGAACCCTGAAACCAGGGTGGCACATTCCGTCAGAGTTCGTCGCGATAAAGCCGGCGCTTGTCGACGTAGCGGACGACGGGGTCCGGCACGAGGTACCAGATCGGGGCGCCGCGCCCGACACGCGCCCGGCAGTCCGACGACGAGATGGTGAGAGCGGGTATCTCCAGCAGGCTCACCGAACCCTGCGGAAAGCGTTCATCGAGAGCCAGCTCGTAGCCGGGCCGGGAGACGCCGACGAAGTGTGCCATCGAGAAGAGCTCCGGCGCCGAATGCCAGTCCAGAATTTGGGCCATCGCATCAGCGCCGGTGATGAAGAACAACTCCGACTGGGGACGCTCGTGCTGCAGTTCCCGCAAGGTGTCGATCGTGTACGTGAGCCCGGGCCGGTCGATGTCGATCCGGCTCACCGAGAAGCGCGGGTTCGTCGCCGTGGCGAGCACCGTCATCAGGTAGCGGTCCTCGGCGCTGCTGACCTCGCGTTCGGTTTTCTGCCAGGGCTGGCCGGTCGGCACGAAGATGACCTCGGAGAGGTCATAGAGCGCCGCCACCTCGCTGGCGGCGACAAGGTGACCGTGGTGGATGGGGTCGAAGGTGCCGCCCATCACCCCGATGCGCTCGCCCAACGCCTGGCCTCAGGTCGGGAGCAGGCGCTGCACGAATTCGGCGAGCTGCTCCACGTTGCGGCACTCGACCATCTCATCGAACAGCGGCTCGTAGGTCTTGGTCGCCGAATCGCCCGATCCCCAGTAGGTCCGCGGCTCGGGGTTCAGCCAGTACGCGTGACGCGCTTCCTTCACCAGGCGCCGCACGGTCGGAGCGGCGGCCGAACGGTGGTTGTTGCGCGCGTCGCCCAGCACGAGCAGCGAGGTCTTGGGGGTGATGGCGTCGGGATAGCGGTCGGCGAAGACCTCGAAGGCATGGCCGTAATCGCTGTGACCGTCGAACCAGACGAGGTCGGCGTTCTGCGCGATGCGAGCCATGGCGTCGCTGATATCGACCGAACGCAGGTAGTCCGTGACCTCGTCACAGGTGTCGATGAACGCGAACGCCCGCACCTTGGAGAACTGCTCGCGCAGTGCATGGGTGAGCATCAGGGTGAAGTGCGCGAACGAGCTCACCGAGCCCGAGACGTCACAGAAGACGACCAGCTCGGGCTTGTGCGGCTTGTGCGGCTTGTGCTTGGTCTCCAGCGGCACGCCGCCGGTCGCGAGCGAGGCCCGGACGGTGCGCCGGAAGTCGAGCTTTCCGGCGCGGCCGAGGCGGCGCTTGGCGGTGAGCCGGGTGGCGAGGCGGCGCGCCAGCGGCTGCACCTGGCGGCGCAGCTCGATCAGGTCGTTACGCGACGCCCGTAGGAAGTCCACTTGGTCGGTCAGCGGCTTGACGGCGCTTCGCGTGACCGACTCGACGCCTTTGGTCTCGGCCAGTCGGCGCCGGACCTCACTCTCGACCGCCTCCTCGAAGGCCTTGATCCGATCGGCGATCGTCTGACGCGCGACCTTCTCGGCGAGACCGCCGCGCTCCTGATCGCCCATCATCGCGGCCAACAGCGAGGCGATCAGCGTCTCCGGTGAAAGCGCGCGCAGCACTCGGTACGCGAAGTAATTCTGCCGGCCCGCGGGTGAGTCGGTACGCCCGAGGCTGCTGACCGCGGCCCGGGCGAAGCGGCGAATCGCGTCTTCGTCGCCGTCGAGCAGCAGGTCACGGAGCTGATCGCGCATGGCCTTGGACAGCTCGCCGGCGTCCATCGGCTCGCCGCCGCCCTCACCCTCACCGGGGACGAACTCCTCGTCGCCCACCCCGTCGCCGATCTTGGGCGGGAACCACAGATCGAAGAGGGTGTCGAACGTCGGCCGGTGCATCGCCCGCTTGCAGCAGGTCGCGGCAAAGGCGGCACGCAGATGCTCGCGCTCCACGATGTCGACCTTGCCGAACGCGCGCATGGCATCGACGGTCTCGGCCGTGCTCACCGGGATGCCTGCCTGGCGCAGCGCGCCGGCGAACTCCACGGTGCGGTCGAGCAGGCTCATGAGAGCTTGAGCTGGCTGGTGGCGCGAGCCTGGTCGCTGGCGTGCTTGAGCACGACACCGAGAGTGCTGCTGACGGCTTCCTCGTCCAAGGTGTCGAGGCCGAGGGCCAGCAGGGTGTGTGCCCAGTCGATCGACTCGGCGACGGACGGGGCCTTCTTCAGCTCCATCGCGCGCAGCGCCCGGATCGTGCGAACGAGCTGCTCAGCCAGCTCCTCCGGCAGCTCGGGGACGCGCGCCTTGACGATCGCCTTCTCGCGCTCGGCGCCCGGGTAGTCGATGTAGAGGTACAGGCAGCGCCGCTTGAGCGCCTCGGAGAGCTCACGCGTCGCATTGGACGTGAGGACGACGAACGGACGCCGTGCCGCCTCGATGGTGCCGAGCTCGGGGATCGTGACCTGGAAGTCCGAGAGGACCTCGAGCAGCAGGCCCTCGACCTCGACGTCAGCCTTATCGGTCTCGTCGATCAGTAGCACGGTCGGCTCGGTGCGCCGGATCGCCGTCAGCAGCGGGCGGGAGAGCAGGAACTCCTCGCTGAAGATGTCGTCGTGCGTATCACCCCAGTCGGCGTCGCCGCCGGAAGCCTGGATGCGCAGCAGCTGCTTCTTGTAGTTCCACTCATAAAGCGCGCGCGCCTCATCGAGCCCTTCGTAGCACTGCAGGCGTACCAGATCCGATTGCGTGGCGGCGGCGACGGCCTTGGCCAGCTCGGTCTTTCCGGTGCCCGCCGGTCCCTCGACCAGCAGCGGCTTGCCCAGCCGATCGGCCAGGAAGACGGTGGTGGCGATGGCATCGTCGGCGAGATAGCCGGCCGCTGCCAGGCGGTCGCGAACGTCGGCCACGTCGCCGAACACAGGGAATTGCTGCACGGGCTCACTCCGAGGATTTGGCGCAGAAAGCGGTGACGAATGCTCCAGTCTTTCATGTAAAGCAATGAAGCTGTCAGAAGGTGCCACAGCCGTCTCCAACTGCGACATCTGCCTCGGCCATCCGGGTAAGGAAACACCATGAAAATCGCGTATCTGGGCATGGGCCGGATGGGTCGCCTCACTGCGGCGCACATCCTCAGCGCCGGCCACGAGCTGACTGTGTGGAATCGCACGCCGGGTAAAGCCAACGAGTTGATCGAGCGCGGTGCCCGCGAGGCGCCTGACATCGAGGCGGCGGTCAACGGCGCCGACGCGGTCGTGCTGATGCTCTTCGGACCCGAGAGCGTCGAGGCGGTGCTCGAGCCGATCGCTGCCGGTGCTCCCGCCGGAACCCTCGTCATCGACAACACCACCACCGGACCTGACGCGTCCAGGCACCTCGGCGAGAAAGCTCACGCGCTCGGCCTGCGCTATGTGGACGCACCGGTCGTAGGGAGCTTGCAGCCCGCCCCCGACGGGACGCTCGGCATCGTCGTCGGCGGCAGCAACGCCGATGTCGCCGCGGCGCGGCCGCTGCTGGAACTCTGGGGCGCACCCGACCGGATCCGCCATCTGGGTCCCGTGGGCGCAGGTAATGCCCTCAAGTCCGTCATCAACATGTGTCTCGGGATTGCCATGGCCGGGGTCGGTGAGGCAATGCGGCTCGGGGTCGCGCTGAACATTCCGGAGGGAATCGTCCTGGACGCGCTGGAAGCAGGACCGTTCGGCTTCAGCGTCACACAGAAGCGCGAAATGCTCGCCTCCGGCGACTTCCACCCCACGACGTTCTCGCTCGACCTGATGGCCAAGGATCTTCAGGTGGCGCTAGAAGCGGCGGGCGACGCCGCCGGCGAGTTGCCGGTCCTGCGCGACAGCCTCGAACTCGCCCGCGGAGCCTCGGGAGCGGGTCACGGGGATGACGATTACGCCGCGATGGGCGGCTACCGCGCCAGGGGGCTCCTGCGTTAGGCGTCGCTGGGCGGCCGCTCGTGCGTCGCTGAGAGCAGGTGGGTGGAAAGCAGCTGCTGCGCCTGCTCGGCGAGGCGATGCTCGGCACGTTCGACGACCTTGTCGACGTTGCGCGCGATCCAGATCGCCATCACGGCGATCGGGATCTCTAGCAGGCAGGCGAGCACCAGCGCCTGCGCGATGGCCCACCCTCCGTTGGAGGTCAGCACGTCGAACCAGGCGTCCACCAGGAGCAGGGTGGCCGTTGCCGCCGCCGGCAGCTGGACCTGCCGGCGACCCTTCCAGGCCAGCAACGCCGTACGGGTCATGGCGAAGAGCAGGAGCACGTCGAAGCCGACCCAGGCGAGGTTGTAGTGCCGGTCCGTCGAGCGCTCCGGAAGCGCGAAGCCCAGCCAGATGATCCAGGGCACGAGCACCAAGGCGCCAGCGGCGAAAACCGGCGCAACCCAGCGCGGAGCGGTGCGGCGCACCCCGAGCGGGACGGCGGCGATGAACGAGACGACCTCTTCGACCTCTTCGGGCGTCGTGGACTCGCTGTCGAGCAGCCCGGTGACGGCACCTGCCGCGGCATCCGTGTCGACGCTGCGCGGCAGCGGCTCGAGCGGCGGTTCGACGGCCGACGCATCGGCCGGGTCAACCGGCTCATCAGCGTCGGACATGCCTGCCCCCCGTGGGCTACTCGCGGGTGTGCCCGTCGCCGGTCACGATCCACTTCGTAGAGGTCAGCTCTGGCAGCCCCATGGGACCACGCGCGTGCAGCTTCTGCGTACTGATCCCGACCTCGGCGCCCATCCCGAACTGTTCGCCGTCGGTGAAGCGGGTCGAGGCGTTGACCATGACGGCCGCACTGTCGCAGCCGGCGATGAACGCCCGGGAGGCAGCCAGCGAGCGCGTGATGATCGCCTCGGTGTGCGCGCTCCCCCAGGTGCGGATGTGCTCGAGGGCCTCGTCGAGGGTGCTGACGACGGCGACGGCGATGTCGAGCGAGAGGTACTCCTCCGACCAGTCGACGTCCTGTGCGGCGATCACGTTCTGATCGAACGCCTGGACGGCCGGATCGCCGTGGACCGTGACCCGTGCAGCGTTCAGCGCGGGCAGCAGGATGCTCAGGAAATCGGGCGCCACGGCGCGGTGGACCAGCACCGTCTCCGCGGCATTGCACACGCTCGGACGCGAGGTCTTGGCGTTGAGCACGATGCGCAGCGCCATGTGAAGGTCGGCGTCCTCATCAACGTAGATGTGGCAATTGCCGACGCCCGTTTCGATGACCGGCACGGTCGATTCCTCGACCACGGTGCGGATCAGCCCGGCCCCGCCGCGGGGAATGATCAGGTCGACGATTCCGCGCAGGCGCAGCAGTGCCTTCACCGAATCATGGTCGACGCCCGGCACCAGATTCACGATGTCGGCGGGCAGGCCGGCCTTTTCAGCCGCGGCACGCAGCACGCCAACGAGGGCGGTATTGCTGTTGTAGGCCGAGCCGCTACCGCGCAGCAGCGCGACGTTGCCGCTCTTCAGGCACAGGCCGGCGGCATCAGCCGTCACGTTGGGACGGGCCTCGTACACGATGCCGACGACGCCGAACGGCACGCGGACCTGGCGGATCTCGAGCCCGTTGGCCAGCGTGCTGCCGCGGATCACCTCGCCGACGGGATCAGGCAGGCCGGCGACCTGGCGCAGCCCGTCGGCCATGGCCTCGATGCGCCCGGGCGTGAGCGTGAGCCGATCGATCATCGCTGCCGAGGTGCCATTGTCTGCTGCCGCCCGCACATCGAGCTCGTTCGCGGCAAGCAACTCGCCGGATGCCGCGATCAGCGCGTCAGCCATGGCCGCGAGCGCCGCGTCCTTGACCGCCCGGGTGGCGTTCGCCAGGGTGACGGCGGCTGCCTTCGCTTTCAGCGCGACGGCGTGTACCGACCCGTCCGGGTCGCCGGCGAGCACAGCGGGCTGCTCAGCCTGGCCGCTTTCGGACAGCAAAGACATGAGAAAAGAATACGTACCCAGGTCCGTCCGGTCGCCAGGTTATGCGTTTCAAGGTGCGTCAGGCCGGGAAGATCACCAGGTCATCGCGGTGGACGACCTCTCGGGAGTAGCCGGGGCCGAGTTCGGTGGTGGAGCGGCCGAGCATGGCAGGCAGTTCGGAGGCGTCATAGCCCACGAGCCCGCGCCCGAGGGGGATCCCCGTCGGGCCGACGAGCTCCACCGGATCGCCAGAGGCGAAATCGCCCTCGACGCTCGTGATCCCGGCGGCCAGCAGCGAGCTGCCGCGCCTGACCAGCGCATCCACGGCTCCCGCGTCCAGATGCAATCGCCCACCCGGCGAGGACGCGTGAGCCAGCCACCGCAGCCGCGAGGGCAACCGCCGGCCCGCTGGGTGAAACAGGGTGCCGCGGTCCTCGCCGGCGAGCAGTTCGGCCAGATCGCGCGCCGAACCGATCACGGCCGCGCAGCCCTCCGAGGCCGCGAGCAGGGCCGCGTCGACCTTCGTCTGCATGCCGCCGGTCCCGACAGCCGCGCTACCGACCCCGCGAAACGCCGCGCCGCCAAGGTCCCCGGGCGAGTGCACGTCAGCAAGCCGCGCAGCGTCGGGGTTGGCGCGCGGGTTGCGCTCGTACACCGCGTCGACATCAGTGAGCAGGATGAGCAGGTCAGCGGCGACGAGGTGGGCGACGAGTGCGGCCAGCCGGTCGTTGCCGCTGAAACGGATCTCGTCGGTGGCGATGGCGTCGTTCTCGTTCAGCAGCGGGATGACGCCGAGCGACAGCAGCCGCTCAAGGGTGCGGCGGGCGTTGCGGTAGTGGGCCCGCCGGATGACGTCCTCACTGGTCAGCAGCACCTGGCCGACGCTTTTGGCGTAGCGGCCGAAGCTCGCCGCATATCGCTCGGCGAGCAGCAGCTGGCCGACGCTGGCGCACGCCTGCAGAGTCGCAAGGTCACGCGGCCGGCGCGCCAGCCCCAGCGGGGCGATTCCCGCCGAGATCGCGCCGCTGGACACAAGGACGATCTCGCGGGTCTGGGTCGCGAGTACGTCGACCAGCGCGTCGACCCGCTTGGCATGCAAGCCGCCCTTGGCGCTGGTCAGCGACGACGACCCGACCTTGACGACCACCCGCTTCGCTCCCGCGACGAGCGGGCGGCTCACGACGATTCGAGGTCGGCCGCCTCGCGCTCCTTCGCCTCTCGCTCCTCGAAGGGGGTGTGACGCTCGATGAATTCGGCGTGGCGCTGATCGCGGCTCTTGCGGACGGGGGTCGCTACCCGGCTGTCGGTGCCGCGAGGACCGATCGTCGCCTCGACGAGCGTCGGCTCCCAGTCGAACGTCACGTCGCCGATGCTGACCTCAGCGCCGGCTTCGGCGCCCTGCTTGGCGAGCTCCGCTTCGACTCCGAGCTTGGCGAGCCGGTCACCGAGGAAGCCGATGGCCTCTTCGTTGGTGAAGTCGGTCTGGCGCACCCAGCGCAGCGGCTTGCGGCCGTCGACCCGGAACTGCTGAGGGCCCACCGGGGCGACGGTGAATTCGTTGCCGCCGACGGGCGCCGGCCGCAGCACGATCCGGGTCGGCTCCGGTAGCACGTGATCGCTGCGGTAACGCTCGACCAGCTCGGCAAGGCGGAGCGTCAGGGTGCGCAGACCCTCGTGGCTGGCGGCGCTGATCTCGTGCACCTCGAGCCCGCGGGCCTCGAGATCGGGGCGGACGAGATCGGCCAGCTCACGCGCCTCGGGCACGTCGATCTTGTTCAGCGCAACGAGGCGGGGCCGATCGGTGAGGCCTCCGCCGCCGTAGGCGTTCAGCTCGGCTTCCAGCACGTTGAGGTCGGTGAGCGGATCGCGGCCGGGGTCGAGAGTCGCGCAGTCCAGCACGTGGACCAGCACGCTGCAGCGCTCGACGTGGCGCAGGAACTCCAGGCCCAGCCCCTTGCCCTCGCTCGCACCGGGGATGAGGCCGGGTACATCAGCGACGGTGAACGATGCGTGGTCGGCTGCCTTCACGACGCCCAGATTCGGCACGAGCGTGGTGAAGGGGTATTCGGCGATCTTGGGCCGAGCGGCGGAAATCGCCGCGATGAGCGAGGACTTGCCCGCACTCGGGAAGCCGACGAGCGCAACGTCAGCGACGCTCTTGAGCTCCAGGACGACGTCCTTGGCCTCCCCTGGCTCACCCAGCAGCGCGAAGCCGGGCGCACGGCGGCGAGGTGAGGAGAGCGCGGCGTTACCGAGGCCACCCGCGCCACCGGCCGCGAGAACGTAGCGGGTGCCGGCGCCCATGAGGTCGACGATCTGCTCGCCGGTCTCGTCGTCGACGACGACCGTGCCGTTGGGCACGTGAAGGACGAGGTCAGAGCCTTCCGCACCGGACCGGTTGCTGCCCTGACCGGGCTTGCCGGAGGTGGCGCGCTGGTGCGGGTGGAAGTGGAAGTCGAGCAGGGTGGCGACGGCCGGGTCGACCTCGAGGATCACATCGCCGCCGCGGCCGCCGTTACCGCCGTCGGGGCCGCCGAGCGGCACGAACTTCTCGCGGCGGACACTGGCGCAGCCGTTACCGCCGTTTCCTGCCGCGACGTGCAGGATGACGCGATCAACGAAGCTGGGCACTGGGATCCAACCTGCAGTGACGCGTGCGAGCGGGCCGGGCATCCATCACCCGGCCGGCGACGCTAGGCGCCGGCCCCGACAGGAGCGTCGGCTTCAGCAGCCTGCTCGGTGACGATGTTGACGACGCGGCGACCGCGCTTGGTGCCGAACTGGACGTAGCCCGCCGACAGCGCGAAGAGGGTGTCGTCCTTGCCGCGACCCACCAGATCACCAGGGTGAAAGTGGGTGCCGCGCTGGCGGACGATGATCTCGCCGGCATTGACCAGCTGGCCGCCGTAACGCTTCACGCCGAGGCGCTGGGCATTCGAATCACGACCGTTGCGCGAGGAGCTGGCGCCCTTCTTGTGTGCCATGTCGTCAGCCCTTCTTCGTCTTCGCGGCGGTGTCGCTGTCGATGCCGGTGACGCGCAGCCGGGTGTACTTCTGGCGGTGGCCCTGGCGCGTGTGCTGGCCCGACTTGTTCTTGAACTTGTGGATGCGGATCTTCGGCCCCTTCTCCAAGCCGAGGATCTCCGCCGTCACCGAGACGCCGGCAAGCGCCGCCGCGTCGGTGGTGACCGTGGTGCCGTCAACCAGCAGGAGGGCAGGCAGCGTCACGGAATCGCCGGTCTCGCCGGGCACCAGCTCGACATTGAGCTCGTCGCCGACAGCCACCTTGTGCTGCTTACCTCCGGTGCGCACGACCGCGTACACCGATTCACCTACCTCGCTGGACTGGAGCTCGCAAGAAACGAAGAAAACTCAGGCACCCGGGACGGACACTCACCCATCCTCTGGGGCACGACCACCCATCCTATCGGAACCAACCGGTAAGGGAATGCTCGTGCGGCACCTGGCCCGAGACCCTAACCACTGGTCAGTTTCCTCCACACGGCCCCGCGGCCGGTGCCCTCCGCTGCGACATGATCTTCAGCCTTCAGGACTTCCAATGCCAGCCGGATCGTCTGGTCGGATATGCCTGGCAGAGCGACCCGAAGTTCGGCGATGCGAAAGGTCGTGGGGGCGTGACGGAGAACGTGGTCACGAACGCGCTCTTGCTTGGTGCCGGTGGTGCGACCGGCAGCTGCTCGGGCCTCGAAGACGTCGTAGGCACGTGCCACCAGCGAAACGAAGTAGCTCAGCCACGGCCATGGATCGTTGGTCTCCTCATGCCAACCGCGGGTCGAATCAAGGAGCGCTGCGTAGTACTCGTCGGCGGTTTCGGCAATCAATTGTTCGAGGGAGACGTATCTCGCGACCCGGTAGCCAACATCCTCGAGCAGGGCGTTGGTCAGGACCCGGACGACACGGCCGTTCCCGTCCTCGAAGGGGTGGATGGTCAGAAGATCGAGCACGAACAGGCCAATGACCAGCAGCTGGTGATGCGCCGCTGCGCTGATCGTCTCGTTGTAGCGGTCCACGAGTTCTGACGTGAAAATGGGCGTCTGCGCGGCGGTCACGGGCACGAAACGGACCTCGACTGACCCGTCGGGCGAGCGGTCCACAACCAGGTTGTCGCTGGTCTTGAACGCTCCGCCGGCAGCTGCGGTGCTTTCGAACAGCAACTTGTGCAGGTGTAACAGCAGGCCGACGTTGAGCGGTCGCCAGTATGTTTAACAAGCCGACCGGCGGTCGGAAGCGTCAGCGCCTCGGGATGGCGGGAGCGCTACGCGAGTGTTACTCAGGGCTACTCCACCAGGACGTCCGCGGAATGGGCCTCGGCGGACTCGGCAGCGTCCTCCGTGACATCCGGCTCTGAGGTCGGGTCTGCCGGCGTGTCCGCGATCGACTCTTCGGTCTGGGCTGCCTCGATCGCCTCGACGGCTTCCTCGACCTCCGCGGTGACAGTGGGCTCGGCCGCGGCCTCGACACCGTTCTCCGATGGCGCCTCAGCAGCCGAGTCAGCCGAGTCAGCCGAGTCATCAGTCGGCAACGGAATCTCGTTGCCGTCCTCGTCGAGCGGGCGCGGCAGCGGAGGGCGCGGGATCGGCTTGGGCTTCGGCTTGATCCCGCCCAGGCCAGGAAGCTCGATCGTGTGGCCACGACCGCCGCAGGTGGGACACGGTTCGCTGTAGGCCTCGAGGAGTCCCTGGCCGACACGCTTGCGGGTCATCTGCACCAGACCGAGGCTGGTGACCTCAGCGACCTGATGCTTGGTGCGGTCGCGTCCCAGGCATTCGGTGAGCCGGCGCAGGACCAGCTCGCGGTTGCTCTCCAGAACCATGTCGATGAAGTCGACGACGATGATCCCGCCGACGTCACGAAGCCGCAGCTGCCGAACCAGCTCCTCAGCGGCTTCGAGATTGTTCTTGGTGACCGTTTCTTCGAGGTTGCCGCCCTTGCCGGTGAAACGCCCGGTGTTGACGTCGACCACCGTCATGGCCTCGGTGCGGTCGAAGACCAGCGACCCTCCGGACGGGAGGTACACCTTGCGGTCGAGCGCCTTCAGCAACTGCTCGTCGATCCGCGCCTCGGCGAACACGTCACCAATCGTCTCCTGGCGCAGCCGCGGCAGCAGGTCAGGGGCAACACCCGAGACGTAACCGTGGATCAGCTCCCACTCGGCTTCGCCCTGGACCATGAGCTCGTTGAAGTCCTCGTTGAAGATGTCGCGAATGACGCGCACGACCAGGTCGGGCTCCGCGTAGAGCAGGCCCGGCGGGCTCGCCTTGGTCGACTTCTTCTGGATGTCCTCCCACTGCCCGGCAAGGCGGGTGATGTCGCGGGAAAGCTCGTCCTCGCTGGCGCCTTCGGCTGCTGTGCGCACGATGACACCCGCGTCTTCGGGGGTGATCTTCTTCAGGATGCTGCGCAGCCGGGTGCGCTCGCTGTCGGGCAGCTTGCGGCTGATACCGGCGCTGCCGCCGTCGGGCACGTAGACCATGTAGCGGCCGGGCAGGCTGACCTGGCTGGTGAGCCGGGCGCCCTTGTGGCCGATCGGGTCCTTGGTGACCTGGACGACGACCGCCTGGCCGGCCTTCAGGGCCTGCTCGATCTTGCGGGGCTTGCCCTCCAAGCCGCTCGCGTCGTAATTGACCTCGCCCGCGTAGAGCACGCCGTTGCGGCCCTTGCCGATGTCGACGAAGGCCGCCTCCATGCTGGGCAGCACGTTCTGCACGCGTCCGAGATAGACGTTGCCGGCATACGACGCGGAGCTGGCGCGGGTGACGTAATGCTCGACGAGGACGTTGTCCTCGAGCACCGCGATCTGGGTGCGCTCCCCCGCGTTACGCACGACCATCACCCGGTTGACCGACTCCCGCCGGGCCAGGAATTCGGCCTCGGTGACGAGCGGCACCCGGCGACGGCTGGTGTCACGACTCTCGCGGCGACGCTGACGCTTGGCTTCCAACCGGGTCGAACCGCTGACCCCGCGGATCTCGTCATCGGAGGAACGACCGCCGGAGCTGCTCGAGGAGTCGTCGTCATCGCTGCCGGCGGGCTTGCGCGGGCGACGCTGGCGGGTGCGCCGGCGCTTGACCGAGCCGCCATCCCCGCCCTCGGCACCTTCGGACGTCTCGCCCTCGGCCGCTGCGTCGTCCTCGGTCTGTGCCGACGCGGCGTCGCTGGATTCGCCGGCCGCCTCGCCGGCCTCGGCGCCGTCGGTACCGTCAGCGCCTTCAACGTCCTCGGTGCCGTCGTCCTCACGAACCCGGCCCCGTCCGCGCCGGCCCCGGCGCCGACGCCGGCGAGGCGCGTCGCCGCCCTCACCGGAATCTTCAGCGCCGTCCTCGCCGCCATCGGCGTCATCGCCCTCCGAGGGCTGGTCATCCGCGGCATCGTCGCCGGCAGGACCCGACGAACGCTCCAGGTCCACCACCGGTGCGTCGAAGCTGTCCGGTAGCGGATCGGGCGCCTGGAAGGTGACGACAGGAGCGGCGCGGCGGCGCGACCGGCGGACCGGCTTGGTCTCGACGACCTCTTCGGCCGCCTCTTCGGCGGCCACATCCTCAGGGGCGATCGCTTCCGCCGGAGCGTCTTCCGAGGCCGCGGCCTCAGCCGCGACCTCTTCGGCGACGAACTCGTCAGCCGCTTCGCTGATGGCCGATTCCTCGGCGACCTCGGCGGCCAGCTCCTCGCCGGCCAGTTCCTCGGCCTCCACGACAGCCTCTTCGGCCGCCGTCGTCTCTGCGGCCGGCGGCTCGGGCGGCGCGACGACCGGAGCCGGCTCGGGCGCCGGCGCGCCTACGGGCCTGCTGGCGGCACGCCGGCGGCGCGGGCGGGCGGTCGGGGCTTGCGTCGGCTCGGACGCTGCAGTACCGACCGCTGGTGTGGCGGTCTGGCTCGCGTCGGTGCTGTTGTTGTCGTTGGTCTCGTCGATCAAGTTATTAAGCCTTTCGGCCCCCGGGCGCGTGGTGCTCGCGTCCGCGCAGGGATCCGCTCAGGCGCTCACGGGGATCGTCAGCGCTCCTGCGACGCCACTGATGAGCTCACAACTCTGCCGGCGTCCCTATCTGCCGTGAGTGGATCAAGAATCGACCCGTCCTCCATCAGTCGGCCCTGCGCCATCCTCGTCACCAGGGACGAGATCGGCGCCGGGCAACTAGCCACGGCAGTCAAAGCAGCGACAACGTCATCGGGTCGTACAACGGGCGTCGTCTGCTGCACAACCACCTTGAGTATCGCACATGAGGCCGTCGCGCCCCCTGCTGACACCCGAGCGGGCGCCTCGGAGCCCCCGCCGGACTCGCTGACGATCAAGGCGCTGACCAGCGGGCCTCGGACGTCGATCGTGCGTCGGCCGTCCTTGGTGAGCCGCTCGACCGGTGCGGTGGTGGCCGCCAGCAGACTGTCCAGCGCCGGCCGCAGCTGATCGTCGTCGATCCCATGCAGCACCAGTTCCCAGACCGACACGTCTAAACGTTCCGCGAGCTTGCCGGTGCCCGCCACCGCCAGGACCGCTTCGATGACATCGATACCCGGCGCCAGCGCCGCATCGAGATCACGGGCCAGGTGATCGGGGTCGCGGAGCTCCGCGAGCCCGAGTTCGACGTACTCCGCCTCGCTCGCCGCCCCGGTCGGCGCGGCGCCCGCCCACGAGATACGCGGGTGCGGGGTGAAACCCGACGAGTACGCCATCGGAATCCCCGCGCGCCGGATCGCCCGCTCGAAGGCCCGGGCCACATCCCGATGTGAGGTGAAGCGCAGCCGGCCGCGTTTGGCGAAGCGCAGCCTGACCCTGGCGACCACCTCGGTGGGGCGGCCGGTGATGTCGGGCTGGCGCTTGGCGGCGCTCAGCTCGGGCTCAAGGGAAGCAGCGTGCGCCCGGTCGGGCCGATCTCGATCGTGGTGCCCATCGTCGGGCAGACCCCGCAGTCGAAGCAGGGCGACCAGCGGCAGTCGTCGATCTCCCGCTCGTCGAGCGCCTCCTGCCAGTCCGACCAGAGCCATTCCTCGTCGAGTCCGGAATCGAGGTGATCCCACGGCAGCACTTCGGAGCGGGTGCGTTCGCGGGTGGTGTACCAGTCGACGTCAATGCCGACGGCCTCGGCCGCCTCCATCCAACGGTCGTAGGAGAAGTACTCGCTCCAGCCGTCGAACCGGCCGCCGAGGCGCACCACCTCAGCGATCACCGCCGACACCCGGCGGTCACCGCGGGAGAGCAAACCCTCAATGATTCCAGGCTTTCCGTCGTGATAGCGGTAGCCGATCGAGCGGTCGCGGCCGATCGCGTCACGCAGCAATTGCAGGCGGCGATCGGTCTCTTCGGCGGCGAGCTGCGACGCCCACTGGAATGGTGTGTGCGGCTTGGGAACGAACCCGCCGATCGAGACCGTGCAGCGGATGTCACGCCGGCCGGTGGCCACGCGGCCGGCCCGGATGACGGACTTGGCGAGCTGGGCGATCTGCAGCACATCCTCGTCGGTCTCGGTAGGCAGCCCGCACATGAAGTAGAGCTTCACCGCGGTCCAGCCGGCCGCATAGGCGGTGGTGACGGTCTTGATGAGGTCGTCCTCGGTGACGGTCTTGTTGATGACCTTGCGCAACCGCTCCGAGCCGCCCTCGGGAGCGAACGTCAGGCCGGAGCGCCGCCCGCCGCGGGAGAACTCTTCGGCCAGCGTGATGTTGAAGGCGTCGACCCGGGTGGACGGAAGCGAGAGCGAGGTCTGGGTTCCCTCGTAACGATCGGCGAGGCCCTTGGCGATCTCACCGATCTCGGAATGATCGGCGGACGAGAGGCTGAGCAATCCGACCTCTTCGTAGCCGGTGGCGGCCAGGCCTGCGGCGACCATCTCGCCGATGCCGGTGATGCTGCGCTCGCGGACCGGACGCGTGATCATCCCGGCCTGGCAGAACCGGCAGCCACGCGTGCAGCCACGGAAGATCTCGACGCTCATGCGCTCGTGGACGCTCTCGGCCAGCGGCACGAGCGGCTGCTTGGGATACGGCCACGCGTCGAGGTTCGTGACGGTGTGCTTGGAGGGGCGGCGCGGAACATCGGAGCGGGAGCGCGCGATGCGGGCGATCCGGCCATCGGCCGCGTAGTCGACGTCATAGAAGCGCGGCACGTACGCGAGCTGCCGGCGGGCGAGTTCCAGGAGGGTCTGCTCCCGATCCCAGCCTCCGGACTTGGCGACGCGCAGCACCTCGGTGATACCGAGCACGGCCTGCTCCCCGTCGCCGAGCACGACGGCGTCGAGGAAGTCGGCGATGGGTTCGGGGTTGAAGGCGGCGTGGCCACCGGCGATGACGAGCGGGTGCTCACCGGTGCGATCGCGCGACTGCAGTGGGATGCCCGCGAGCTCCAGAGCGACGAGGAAGTTGGTGTAGCCGAGCTCGGTCGAGAAGCTGATGCCGAACGCATCGAACGCGCTCACCGGGCGGTGTCCCTCGACGGTGAACTGGCTGATGCCGTGCTCACGCATCAGCGCCTCGAGATCCGGCCACACGCTGTAGGTGCGCTCGGCGAGCACGTCAGGCTGCTCGTTCAGCACCTCGTACAGGATCATGACGCCCTGATTGGGCAGCCCGACCTCGTAGGCGTCCGGATACATCAGGCACCACCGCACATCAGCGGCGTCCCACTCTTTGAGCTGCGCGTTGAGCTCGCCGCCGACGTACTGGACGGGCTTGCGGACCTTGGGCAGCAGCGGCTCGAGGCGCGGCCATACAGATTCGACCGGCATGCGGTCGAGGGTAGCCGGGTCAGGCAAACCGTGGCGTGGTCGAGTGTTTTGCTCAGCCGGAGCAGCTCGCTCCGGAGAGGTCAGGCTTGGGGGTCAGGCCGAGCCGCCACGACAGGAACGGCAGAGAATCCTGGAACGCCTGCTCCCACAACGTGAACGTGTGGCCAGCGCCCGCAACCTCCTTGGAGCACGTGAGAATCCCGGCGCCCGACGAGAGCGGAACGAGCGCGCGTTGAGCCAGGAGTGGCACGTGGTCAGCGGTGCCGACCTCGAACCATCCTGCGGTCTTCGGGAAGCGCTGGTTGCGTAACAAATACAGCGGATCGTGCTGGTTGTACGCGGTTTGCGAGCCGCCGAAGAGCACGGGAATGGTCGCCGCCGGATCCACGCCCTCCTCGACCGTGGGACTGGTGAGCCCCGAATACTCGCCGAAAGCGACGAACTCGTCGGGGTGGCGCAGGGTCAGCATGAGCGAGCAGAAGCCACCCTCGGAAAGCCCGGCAATGGCCAGCGAGCCCTTGGTCGTCTGCGCGTTGAAGTTCTTGCGCATGAAGTCCGGGACGTCCTCGGTGATGTACGTCTCGGACTGCCCTCGCGGACTGTTGACGCATTCGGTGTCGTTGGTGAACGACCCGTTCTCATCGGGCATCACGATGATCGGCGCCATGCCGTGATGCGCATCGGCGAACGCGCGCGCGGTCACGTCCGCCATCGACGCACGGGTCCAGTCCGACGGCTGCCCGGGGATTCCGGCCAGCAGCACGATGACCGGCAGCTTGACCTTCTCGTCGGCCACCCAGATCGGCGGGACCCAGACGAACGCGCTGCGACCGACGAAGTGTGACTTCGTGCCCGGGATCGGGATTTCGATCGTGAACCCGTGGGTGGGCAGCGAGCCACCGTTGTCGGCCCGCGCCTTCGCGCGGATCTGCTCGAGCTGCTTGAGGCTGACCTGGTTCTGGGCGTCGACGCCGAAGAGCGATCCGACCGTCGGGTAGTACTGGTACTGCTTGTTGATCAGCGTTCCCGCCATGGCCGCGGCGAGCACGACCGACAGCACCGAGACGACCCGGCGCCAGTTTCGAAAGCGAGTCCACCCGATGATGGCGACGAGCACCGCCAGGAACACCAACCCGACCCAGAGGTAATACGAGTTAGGAAACTGGTACGGGATCAGCGCCAGCCCGTCGACGAGCAGCGCGGTCAGCCCCACAAGGGCGAGCGTGATCGGCAGCCCGTAGAGCAGCTGCTGCTTCCAGACGCCGTCCTTCCAGCGAAACGACAGCAGCGTGGCGCCGAGGCCCAGGACGACGATGATGATCGGCGTCGATCCGCTGATGAGCGTGATGTCGTCGAAGGACATGGCAGACGCCGATCAGCCGCAGACGTTCGGCGGGTTTACCACCATCAGGCGGCCGCCGAGTCGGAGCCAGAATCGGCGGACACCCCACCCACGGCCTTCGGCACAAAGAGATCGCCGATGCCGGGCAACGCCAGGAAGCCTTCGGCGCCGGCATAGAGCAGGCCGACCCGCGGAAGATCGGTGATCTCCTGATACACCAGGACGCGCGAGACCCAGGACGGCGAGAACTTGGCGTTGAAGTCGTGCAGAGACTTGATCTGGAAGAACGGGTTGAGCACGTCGACCGCGCGCTTGGCCAGCTTCTCGGCGAACGAGTACTGCACGTGCTCCTCGTAGAGGCGGCCCCACATCGCGAAGTTCATCGACAGCCGCACGATGCCTTCCTGCCCGAGCGCCAGCGCCGATTGCGCGATCAGGTACTCGGTCATGCCGTTGGGGGCATCGGGCAAGTGGCGCATGAGGTCGAGCGTGTAGCCGAAGTCCTGGCCGTAGGCGGGAACGATGCGCAGGAATCCGCCGGGACGGTCATGCTCGTCGAGTGCGACGCACAGCAGGAACTCAGCGTTCTTGCCGTGGCCCTCGATGTCCTGGCTGAGCGACATTGTGAAGCCCCGCTCGGGTGCCTTGCCGCGCCACTGCTCGCTGATCGCGTTGAGCGCGGCCACGAGCGAGTCCGAGGCCTCCGACTCCCGGATCACCTTGAAGCGGTAGTTGCGGTCAACCCGGCGCACTGCCGCCCGCACGCTCTTCATCGCGGCGCCCTCGAGGCTGAACGTGTCGCATTCGATGATCGCTTCGTCGCCGAGGTAGAAGCCGCGTAAACCACGGGCTGCGTAGCGCGGCATGTCGGACTCACGGGCCGCCAGGAAGGCAATGCGCCACGAGCGTTCCTCGCAGTAGTCGATGAACTCGTCGAGCACCTGATCGATGGAGTCGGGAGCGCCGATCGGATCGCCGGACGCCAGCGCGAAGCCGGCGAGGTAGGTATAGGCGACGAACGCCTCACCGTCGCTGCCGAAGAAAAAGCTCTTGTCGTCGCGGAGCGCGAAGAAGGCGAGGGTGTCGGAGCCGTAGAGCTGAACCAGCCGGCGGGCACGTGACCAGTCGCTCTCGGTGTGGGGGGCACGCGAGCGCAGCGGCCGGAAGAGCAGATACGCCAGCCCGACGAGGCCGGTGATCCCGAGGGTCAGCAAGGCATCGGGGAAGTACTGGTCGAAGAACCGCCGGTGGTACACGTACGGACCGCCGACGCCGACCATTGCCTTGACGATGGTCTCGAGGCCGCCGGAAATGGTCAGATGCGGATCCAGATGGTGACGCTCCACGGCCAGGCTGGTGAAGCCGAACGCCAGCACGGCAACCCCATACAGGGGCACCAGCCAGATCAGACGCAGCAAGGACGGCGGATCCGAGAGGGCTCGGAAGTAGCGGCGGTAGTAAAGCAGCGCCGCCGCAAGTACCGCGCAGTAGGCGGCCGAGACCGGATGCGGTCCCTTCAGCATGTTGGTGAGGATGCCCAGCAAGAAGAGGGCCGTGCAGATCTGCCACGCCCGCCGCTTACCGCGCGCCACCTGCCCGGCCAGGAACAGCAGCATCAAGCCGACGACCGTCGTGACGAGATGGCCGGTCACCCGAAACCAGAGCGGCCCGATCGGCTCGCCGAAGGGCTGGAAACGCGAATGGAAGAACGGAATCAGCGTCAGCAGCATCATGACGCCACCCAAGGCCACGAGCACGCCGAGGATGCGGACAGCGCGCTTGCCGCGCTGGCGTTCCCGGTGCCGTTCCGCGATGCTCACTGCCGCGGGACGCAGCGCCACGACGGGGGCGGCGGAGCCCTGTTCGGCCGCGGCAGGAGCGGCAAGCGGCGGCGGGGTGATGCGTCCCAGGCCGCCGCTGCCGGTGCGGCGCGAAGGACCGCTCGGTCCGGACGTTCCGCCTTCCGGCCGCATCGTCGGGAAGAGGATGACCTCGCGGATGTTGTCGGCTTCCGACAGCAGCATCACGAGCCGGTCGATCCCGATCCCGAGGCCGCCGGTGCACGGCATGCCGTATTCGAGGGCGCGGACGTAGTCGAGGTCGACGTCGCCGGCCTCCGGGTCGCCTTCGGCCTTCGCCCGGGCCTCCATCTCGAAGGCGGCCAACTGCTGCTTCGCGTCGTTCTGCTCGCTGTAGGCGTTGCACAGTTCAAAGCCCGCGACCATGAGCTCGAAGCGCTCCACGTAGCCGGGACGCGAGCGGTGCACGCGCGCCAGCGGCGAGACCTCTTCCGGGTAGTCGATGCAGAAGACCGGGTTGACGATGTCGTGCTGGATCTTCTCGTCCACCACCTGCTTCATCAGCTTGCCCGAGCCCCAGCCGTTCTCCCACTCGATGTGCAAACCGTCGAGGATGGCCCGGGCCTCCTCCACGGGCATGGTGGGGTCCATCTGCACGCCGAGCTTCTGTTCGATCAGGTCAGAGAGGGTGACGCGGGGCCAGGGCGGCGTGAGGTCGACAGTGTGATCGCCGACCTTCACCACGAAATTGCCGCCGAGCGCGTCACGAATGGCGGCGACGACCATGCCTTCGACGAGATCCATCATGTCGACGTAGTCCGCAAAGGCCTGGTACGCCTCGAGCATCGTGAACTCGGGGTTGTGGCGCACGTCGATGCCCTCGTTGCGGAAGACGCGGCCGAGCTCGAAAACACGCTCCATCCCGCCCACGACGAGGCGCTTCAGATGCAGCTCCAGCGCGATGCGCAGATACATGTCGATGTCGAGCGCGTTGTGGTGGCTGATGAACGGCCGTGCCGTCGCGCCGCCCTGGATGCTGCCGAGCATCGGGCCTTCGACTTCCCAGAAGCCTCGATCGTCCAGGTGACCCCTGATGGCACGGATCGCCCGACGCCGGATCTCGAAGATGCGCCGCGTGCGTTCGTTGGTCATCAGGTCGACGTAGCGTTGGCGGTAGCGCACCTCGACGTCGACCAGGCCCTTGTCCTTGTCCGGCGGCGGACGCAGCGCCTTACCCAGCGTCTCGAATTCCTCGAGCGCAACGGACAGCTCACCCTTGTCGGTGCGCATCACCGTGCCGGTGACCCCGATCCAGTCACCACGATCGAGTGCCCGGAAGCGGCGGTAGACGTCGTCGCCGACGGCGCGGCGATCGACGAAAACCTGAATGGTTCCGGTGCGATCCCGCACGACGCCGAACGTCAGCCCACCATGGCGGCGCACGAGCATCAGGCGACCGGCGACGCTGACGCGCTCCTCGGTCTTGGAACCGGCCGCCAGATCGCCCCACGAGCCGGCGAGATCCGCTGCGGAATGGTCAGCGTCGAACCGGTACTGAAGCGGATGCGCGACATCGGCCTGCAAGGCATCCAGCTTGGCGCGTCGGCGATCAATTTGATCCGCGACATTTCGAGAGGAATCTGCCGCCTGCGAGGGGACATTCAGGGCGGTAGTCCCTGAAAGGGGATTTCCCACTTCAGCGTCAGCCATTTCGGCACTCTAGCCAACACACAAATGCCCTACACAGTTCGGCTCGCGGTCGCGGTACGTTTCTCGCGCGCTCTGGTACGCAATGCCTGTATCCCACGCCCTGTTCCCGCCTCGCAGGATGAATGGAGCCGCATGTCGCTGCTGGTCGCAGTGCCGTGCGGGGTGGCTTCGGCCATCGCGTACGGCGTGTCTACTGCCGTCGAACATTCCGCCGCCCACGAGAGCGTCGATGAAACGGCGCCGGGAAGCGGCTTGCTGAGCCTGGTGAAGAACCCGCGCTGGCTGATGGGGATAGGCGGGGACACGCTCGGACTCGTGCTGCAAGTGATCGCGCTTTCCACCGGTCCGGTCGTGCTGATCCAGCCGCTGCTCGTGCTGGCGCTGCCCATCTCGCTGCCGGTGGCGCGCTGGCTCGGTGGCCCGCGCCCCGGCCGGTCGCAGTTCCTTTCGTGCCTGTGGATCATCCTTGGCCTCGGCGCGTTCTTCGCCATCGTCGGCAACCCGGGCGATGCCGACGCGCTCGATACGAGGGCCGCGATCATCTGCGTGTTGATCGCCGCCGTTGTCGGTGTCGCCGCGCTCGCACTGGTCCGAGGGCGATCGGGAACGGTCAAAGCGGCGGTCTACGGAACCGTGTCGGGCGCCTGGTTCGGCGTGGTCGCTGTGCTCCTGGACGCGGCGGCAGCGACCTGGCAGCAGCACGGGATCGCCGCGTTCGGCAGAGCAGAAGGGCTGGTGCCGCTGGTGTCCTTCCTGGTGCTGGGAGCAGCCAGCCTCGCCCTGACGCAGGTTTCCTACGCGGTCGGCGCGCTGAATGCGTCCTTTCCAGGCAACCTCACCGCCGATCCGGTCGTTGCCGTGCTGCTTGGCGTGGCCCTGCTGAACGAACGCATCCCCGAATCGGTGCTCGCCGTCATCGCCTACCTTCTATGCCTGGCAGCCGTTCTCTTCGGAGTGCTCCGGCTTGCCCTGCAACCCGCGGCGGAGCCCGTCGCGTCGAGCGTGGTGGTCGCATGACGACGGCTGCTCCCCCGCCGCCCCCACAGTCCCCCCAGCCCCCGGAGCCCCCACAGTCCCCCCAGCCGGATTCCTCGACCCCGTCGCAGGCCTTGCTGGTGTTCGGGACGATCGCCGCCGCACTCGCCATCGTGGCGGTCATCGCCGTCCTGCTGGCGGGCGTGGGCCGGGACGCGTTCTCCAAAGGCTCTGTCGCCGAACTGACATCGGCCATGCGGGCCAAGGGGCTGCAGATCTGCTCGACGATCGCGCCGGACACCGACAACGGCAAGGGCGGATCGCTCTCGACGCAGGTGCTGCACGTCAGCACCCCCGGCGATTGCGGAGACGCCATCGACGTCACGATCGACGCCTACAAGAACGCCGCTGACCGCAACGCCGCCGCCCGCAACGCCGAAATGCAGGAACGGCAGCGCAATTACGGGGTCGTCTACACCTGGCACCAGTACACGGTCTACCTGCAGGCCGATGACGCGAGTTCGGCGCCACCGATACGCGACAAGGTCGTCGCAGCCCTCGCCGCGGTCGGAGCGAACTGATGGCGCGGGCAAAGCAGGTCGGACTCGGCGTAGGCGCGCTCGCGATGATCAATGTCGCGGCGATCGTCAGCGTGCGCAACCTGCCGGTGATGGCCGAGTACGGCTGGTCGATGCTGGCGCTCTTCGCCATCTCGATCCTGGTCTTCCTGATCCCGATCGCCATGGTGGCAGCGGAATTGGGCACCGGATGGCCACGCGACGGCGGTGTCTTCGCATGGGTCAAGGAGGCCTTCGGCGGCCGGACCGGATTCCTTGCCGTGTGGTGCGATTACTCCGAGAACCTGGCCTGGTTTCCCACCGTGCTGTCGTTCATGGCCGCCACTCTCGCGTACGCCATCAACCCCGATCTGGCGAGCAACTCGACCTA
The DNA here is from genome assembly GCA_036267695.1 of Frankiaceae bacterium. Taxonomy (GTDB): domain Bacteria; phylum Actinomycetota; class Actinomycetes; order Frankiales; family Frankiaceae; genus DATAZK01. Next base: position 1,033 of record DATAVO010000116.1, on the reverse strand, counting down.
CCTCGTCACGGTCATGCTGGTGTTCTTCTGGCTGACGACGCTGCTGAACCTGCGCGGGGTGCGGGCATCGTCACTACTCGGCTCGATCGGGACCATCGCCGGCTCGATCGTGCCAGCGGTACTCGTCGTCGGCCTCGGAATCGCCTACCTCGTACGCGGCGACCATTCGCAGATCCCCTTCAGCGGCCACGCTTTGGTGCCGGATCTGCAGCTGTCGAACCTGGCCTTCCTCGGCGGCATCATCCTGCTCTTCACGGGGATGGAGATGGCCGGCTTCCACGCCCGCGAGACCAAGAATCCGGGGCGTGACATCCCGCGCTCGATCGCCCTCGCGGTGCTCATCATCGTGGTCTTCTCGGTGCTCGGCTCGCTCTTCCTGGCGATCGTGCTGCCGCAGAAGGAGATCGGTCTCGTCTCGGGGACGATGCAGCTCTTCCAGAGCGTTCTCAGCACTTTTCACGCGTCATGGCTCGTCGCCCCGCTGGCGATCCTCATCGCCGCCGGCGGCATCGCGCACCTATCACCCTGGATTCTCGGGCCGGCCAAGGGCATGGCGGAGGTGGCCCGCCAGGGTCATGCACCAGCGGCGTTGGGCCGGGAGAACGCCGCGGGCGTCCCCGTCAGGTCGCTCATCTTCCAGGGCATCGGTGGCACTATTTTCTCGTTGCTGTTCCTGCTCGTTCCCAACGTTTCGACGTCGTACTGGATGCTGTCAGCGGTCACCGCGCAGATCGTCATCATCATGTACGGGCTGATGTTCGCCGCGACGATCCGCTTGCGCTACACCCAGCCCGATACCCCGCGCCCGTACCGGATTCCGGGCGGCAAGTTCGGGGTGTGGCTGGTGTGCGGCGTCGGCCTGCTGGGCTGCGTGATCTCGTTCATCCTCGGCTTCATCCCGCCGAGCCAGCTCAAGACCGGCAACCATCTGGTCTACGTCGGGCTGCTCGCCCTGGCCGTCATCGTGCTGACCGCCCCGCCGTTCGTCATCCAGCTCTTCGGCCGGCGATCACGGCGCCAGGCGCGGATCGGC
>DATAVO010000115.1:0-28490 GCA_036267695.1 Frankiaceae bacterium | reverse complement strand
GAGCGCGATCCGTCCGAGTCCTGCCTGCGCGGCTCGCCACGCGATGGCGAGGCCGATCACGCCGCCGCCGACGATCGCCACGTCCGGTGGGTTGGCGGGGCTTGCTCGCCTCATGTCGCTGGCTCCCGTTCCCTTCGCCGGCATGACCCGGATCAGGTGTTGACGGTCGGAGGCCCGGCCTCCCTCTCAGCCCGCTTACGGGCTCCCGTGGTGTCCACCGTACGGCGGCGTTTCGGGAGCAGGCCAGCCGGATACGCTCGTGTCACTAGCCGGGGACACCCCGCCCGGCGTGACGGCCAATGAGGGCCTGCGGCGAACCCGACGTCCTATCCTTGGCCGACAGGAGGTGCGGCATGACCATCTCGCCGCCCCAGCGCCCGACTACGTCCGGCGCTGCGGCAGTCCAGCTGCTCACTCCGGAGGGCGAGCGCGTCGCCCATCCTGATTACGACGTCAGCTTCCGGGATCAGGACTATCGCGCGCTGTATCGCGATATGGCTCTGGTGCGCCGGGTCGACATCGAGGCCACCGCCCTCCAGCGCCAGGGCGAGCTGGGCCTGTGGGCCAGCTGCCTCGGCCAGGAAGCCGCCCAGATCGGCAGCGCCCGGGCGCTTCGCCCCGATGACTTCGCGTTTCCGACCTATCGCGATCATGGGGTCACCTGGAGCCGCGGTATCGATCCCACTCTCCTGCTCGGCCAGTTCCGCGGGGTCAAGCTCGGCGGCTGGGATCCGAACAAGCATCGCTGCGCGCTCTACGCGATAGTCATCGGCAGCCAGACGCTGCACGCGACCGGCTACGCGATGGGGGTCGCGAAGGACGGCGCGCTCGGCGACGACGGCGAAGCGGTGATCGTCTATTTCGGCGACGGCGCGTCCAGCCAGGGCGATGTCAACGAGAGCTTCAACTTCGCCAGCGTCTTCCAGGCGCCGGTGGTGTTCTTCTGCCAGAACAACGGGTGGGCCATCTCGGAACCGAGCGAGCGCCAGAGCCGGGTGCCGATCTGCGAGCGGTCGGCCGGCTTCGGCTTCCCGGGCATCCGGGTCGACGGCAACGACGTGCTCGCCTGCTACGCCGTGGCGCGCCAGGCGCTTGACGCGGCGCGTACGGGTCAGGGCCCGACGCTGATCGAGGCGGTCACGTATCGGATGGGCGCCCATACGACCTCCGATGACCCGACCCGTTACCGCCTGCAGGCCGAGCTCGAATCCTGGAAGTTGAAGGATCCGCTCGAGCGGTTGAAGGCTTTTCTCTACCGCCAGCAGATCGCTGATCGCGGCTGGTTCCAGGACCTGGACGGGGAGGCCGATCAGCTCGCCCGCCGGCTGAGGGCCGAGTGCCTCAGCATGCCGGACCCCGATCCGGTCACCATGTTCGAGCAGGTCTATGAAGAGCAGACCGAGTCGCTGGAAGCCGAGCAGCGCGGCTACGCCGACTACCTGCTGAGCTTCGAGGCGTCATGAGCACGACGAGCCTGAGCCTCTCGGCGGCCATCAACGCCGGGCTGCGCCGCGCGATGGAGGGCGACGAACGCGTACTCGTCATGGGTGAGGACGTCGGCACGCTCGGCGGGGTCTTCCGGGTGACCGACGGGCTGCAGAAGGACTTCGGTGAGGAGCGGGTGATCGATACCCCGCTCGCCGAATCCGGGATCATCGGCACGGCCATCGGGCTGGCGATGCGCGGCTACCGGCCGGTGTGCGAGATCCAGTTCGACGGCTTCGTCTACCCGGCCTTCAACCAGATCGTCAGCCAGCTCGCCAAGCTGCACTACCGCAGCGGTGGAAGCGTGAAAATGCCTGTCACCATTCGGATTCCGTTCGGTGGCGGGATCGGGGCGGTCGAGCATCACAGCGAGAGTCCGGAGGCCTACTTCGCCCACACCGCCGGACTCAAGGTGGTGGCCTGCAGCGGGCCGGCCGATGCGTTCGGCATGGTCCAGCAGGCGATTGCCAGCGACGATCCGGTCATCTTCTTCGAGCCGAAGCGGCGGTACTGGGAGAAGGCTGAGGTCGACCTCACTCCGGGGACGCCCCTGCCTCCGCTGCACGCGTCGGCCGTCCTTCGGCCGGGGCGCGATGCGACGCTGGTGTCGTACGGACCCTGCGTGCAAACCTCAATGGCCGCAGCCGAAATCGCCGCTCAGGACGGCCTCGACATCGGCGTCATCGATCTGCGAAGCCTTTCGCCGCTGGATCTCGATCCGGTGCTGGACGCCGTGCGGCGCACGGGTCACCTGATCGTCGTCTCCGAAGCCCCACCCTCGGCGTCCATTTCCTCTGACGTGGCAGCGCAAATCACCGAGCAGGCGTTCTATTCGTTGGAGGCTCCCGTGCTCCGGGTCGGCGGCTTCGATACGCCCTATCCGGCATCGAAACTCGATGCTCATTACTTGCCCGACATCGATCGGGTGCTCGACGCCGTCGACCGTTCGCTGGCCTTCTGATGGCACTCCGGCACTTCTCGCTCCCCGATCTCGGCGAGGGCCTCACCGAAGCCGACATCCTCGGCTGGCTGGTCAAGGAGGGCGACGATGTCACGCTGAACCAGCCCATCGTCGAGGTGGAGACCGCGAAGGCCGCCGTGGAGGTGCCGTCGCCCTGGGCCGGAAAAGTGACGCAATTGCATGCGCCGCAAGGGCAAACGGTGGCAGTGGGTTCGCCGCTCATCACGATCGACGTGGCGGGAGCCGAGGCCGCTGCCGGAGCTGCGGCGCAGGGCGAAGCGCCGCGCGAGGCCATGCTCGTGGGCTACGGGCCGAGTCCGGCTCGAAAGGGTCGCCGGCCACGCATTGCGGCAGCGCGAGGCTCAGCCGCCCTCGTCTCGAGCGCGCCGGCTGACGTGACAGTGCTGGCGAAGCCGCCGGTACGCAAGCTGGCGCGCGATCTCGGGGTCGACTTGCGTTCGGTGCGCGGCTCAGGCCCGGCCGGGAGCATCACCCGCGACGACGTCGGGGCGGCCGGTCATCCAGCGACAGGTGCGAAATCGCCTGCAAACAATGGCGTTTCGGCCCACGTCCCGGGTGAGCGAATCGCGCTGCACGGGGTGCACAAGGCGATGGCCGAGGCCATGACCCGCAGCGCGTTCACCGCTCCACAGGCGAGCGTCATGCTCACCGTCGACGCCACCGCGACCATGGCGCTGCGGGAGGTGCTGGCCACGCGTCCGGAATTCGCCGAGGTCCCGCTCTCACCGCTCGCGCTCATTGCCAGGGCGGTCTGCGTCGCGGCAAGCCGGGCGCCGCTGATCAATTCCAGCCTCGATGACGGCGCGGGCGAGATCGTCCTGCACGAGCAACTCAATTTGGGTTTCGCGGTGGCGACCGCCCGCGGGCTGATCGTGCCGAACGTCAAAGACGCCGCGAGCCTGTCACTGCCTCAACTGGCGGCCGCACTCAACGCGCTCATCACCATCGCCCGCGAAGGACACACCCGTCCTGCGGACCTGTCGGGCGGCACACTCAGCATCACGAACGTCGGCGTCTTCGGCGTCGACGGCGGCACTCCCATCCTGAATCCGGGGGAGAGTGCGATCGTCTGTCTCGGCACGATCGCCCCGCGGCCGTGGGTGCGAGACGGGGACCTCGCCATCCGTGAGGTGGTGACGCTGTCGATGTCGTTCGACCATCGGGTCATCGACGGTCAGGTCGCGTCGCAGTTCCTGGCCGATGTGGGGGCCATGGTGACCGATCCGCGGCTGCTGCTGACCGGCTGAGCCTGGGCAGTCGTACCCTCGAGGCATGCCTTCGTACCAGTTCCGCTGCCGTACCTGCGGCGACGGGTTCGTGGTCCAGCGCGCGATGGCGGAATCCACCACCGCGCCGGCCCGCTGCCCAGAGGGTCACGACGACACCACCCGCGTCTTCACGGCGGTCGCCGTAGGAGGCCGGGCCGGTAACGGCGGCACGTCACCAGCCGCCGCACCCATGCCCGCACCGGCGGCCGGCGGTGGGTGCTGCGGCGGAGGCTGCTGCGGCTGATTCCTCAGCCGCAGCGTGCGCCCCTAGAACGCGTCTTCTGACAGCTCCATCAGGTCGAGATCGACACCCTCGGCCAGCGCTCGCTGGGCCGCCAGACCGGTGAGCACGTTGCGCGCGAACCACTTCGCGGCCGCGACCTTGCCCTGGTAGAAGGCCTGGTCGCGAGCCGAGAGGTCACTGCGCTTCAGCGCCTCGCCGGCCACTTCGGCCTGCCGCACCAGCAGCCATCCGGTGACGACGTCACCGCTGGCCATCAGCAGCCGCGTGCCGTTGAGGCCGACCTTGTAGACGTTGGCCCGGTCCTCGGCGGCAGAGGTCAGCTGACCGACCATCGTGGCGACGATCGCCTGCAGATCCTCGGCGGCCTGGCCGAGCAGCTCCCGCTCGGTGGCAAGCTCGCCGCCGCCCGGATCACCCTTCACGGTGTCCTGGATCTGTTCAACGAGATAGCCCAGGGCCGTGCCCTTGTCGCGGACGATCTTGCGGAAGAAGTAGTCGATGCCCTGGATCGACGTCGTGCCCTCGTACAGGGTGTCGATCTTCGCGTCGCGGATGTACTGCTCGATCGGGTAGTCCTGCAGGTAGCCCGACCCGCCGAAGACCTGCAGCGAGGTCGCGAGGAGCTCGTAGCCCTTCTCCGACCCGTAGCCCTTGACGATTGGCAGCAGCAGATCGTTCAGGCGGATCAGGACATTGGCGTCGCTGCCGTCGGCCTCGGCCAGGGCGATCTCGTCCTGGACGTGCGCGGTGTAGAGCACGAGCGCGCGCATGCCCTCGGCCCACGCCTTCTGGCGCATCAGCATGAGGCGAACGTCGGGGTGGTGAGTGACCGTGACGCGGGGGGCCGCCTTATCCGTCATCTGGGTGAGGTCAGGGCCCTGGACACGGTTCTTGGCGTACTCGAGCGCGTTGAGGTAACCGGTCGAGAGCGTCGAGATGGCCTTGGCGCCCACCATCATCCGGGCGTACTCGATGACCTGGAACATCTGGGCGATGCCATCGTGAACCTCGCCGACGAGGTAGCCCACCGCGGGGACATCAGTGTCTCCGAAGGTCAGCTCGCACGTGGCGGAGACCTTCAGGCCCATCTTCTTCTCGACGTTGGTGGCGTAGACGCCGTTGCGCTCGCCGAGCTCGCCGGTGGCCCAGTCGGTGACGCGGAACTTGGGGACGATGAACAGGCTCAGGCCTTTGGTGCCGGGACCCGCGCCCTCCGGGCGAGCCAGCACGAGATGGACGATGTTCTCCGGGATGTCCCAATCGCCGCTCGTGATGAAGCGCTTGACGCCTTCGATGTGCCAGGTGCCGTCGGGCTGCTGCACGGCGGTGCTGCGGCCGGCGCCGACATCGGAACCGGCGTCAGGCTCGGTGAGCACCATCGTGGCGCCCCAGTGCCGGTCGACCATCGTCTGCGCGAAGACCTTCTGCTCAGGGGTGCCGAGCCGGTCGATGATCGCGGCGAAATTGCCGCCGGCCATATACATGAAGATGGCCGGGTTGGCGCCGAGCATCATCTCGTTGGCGGCCCAGACGATCGAGGGCGAAGCCCCGAGGCCGCCGAGGTTCTCGGGCAGCGAGAGCCGGTGCCACTCGCCGTCGATCACGGCCTGGTAGCTCTTCTTGAACGACTCGGGAAGCGTCACCGAGTTCGTCTGCGCGTCAAAGACCGGCGGGTGGCGATCGGCGTCGACGAAGGACTCCGCGAGATCGTTGGTGGACAGGCGCTCCATCTCGCGCAGCACGTCACGCGCGGTGTCGGCGTCCATCTGTGCAAACGGCCCACGGCCCAGCGCTTTATCGGCACCAAAGACCTCGAAGAGGTTGAACTCGAGGTCCCGGAGATTGCTCTTGTAATGACCCATGACTACGCACCTTCCGCGGGGCGGCGGTCGAGTACGGGAGACGTACTCATCAGTAACATAACCAATGCTACCCACCGGTAACTCCCTTTTACACATCCTTCTCCTTGTGGCCCAGGTCACGGCTGGCCGGATCGAATAGACCAGCGTCTATCTTGACCTCGGCCGTCGCATGGCGCACGCTGGCTATATCGACGCCTGTCGATGACTCATTGCCCGCAGAAAGCGGAAGGGACCCGACATGTCACGCGTCCAACTCGCCCTGAATGTGACCGACCTCGATGCCGCCATCGACTTCTACTCCGCAATGTTTTCCACCCAGCCCGCCAAACGGCGCCCGGGTTACGCCAACTTTGCGATCGAGGATCCGGCGCTGAAGCTCGTCCTGATCGAGGGAACCGCCGACGGGCGCAGCAGCGGAGTCGCCGGCGCGCTCAACCACCTCGGCGTCGAGGTGGACACGCCCGAGGAGGTCGCGGCGGCCGACCGGCGGCTGTCCGGTGAAGGTCTGCCGACGCTCACCCAGGACAGCACGACCTGCTGCTACGCCGTCCAGGACAAGGTGTGGGTGCATGACCCCGACGGCGCCCCTTGGGAGGTCTACACCGTGCTGGCGGATGCGCCCGGCAACGCGATCGAGGGCGACAGCGGCTGCCGCACAGTCGGCGGGGCCTGCGTGCCGGTCGGGGCGGCCTCCGGCTGCTGTCCGTGAGCGAACTGCTCGAGGCGCGACCTGCCCCGCAGGAGGCGCCGGTTCTGCAACGGCTTTCGGGGCTGGATCGCTTCCTGCCGGTCTGGATCGTGCTGGCGATGGCGTCCGGTATCGGGCTCGGCCGGGCGATTCCCAGCCTCAGCGGCGACCTCGACACCGTCAAGGTGGGCTCGGTCAGCCTGCCGATCGCACTGGGCCTGCTGCTGATGATGTATCCGGTGCTCGCGAAGGTGCGCTACGGCGAGGTCGGGCGCGTGACAAGCGACCGCCGGCTGCTGGTGTCGTCACTGGTGCTGAACTGGATCGTCGGTCCCGCACTCATGTTCGCGCTCGCCTGGCTCCTGCTGCCCGACCTGCCCGCCTACCGCACCGGGCTGATCATCGTCGGTTTGGCCCGCTGCATCGCGATGGTGCTGATCTGGAACGACCTCTCCGGCGGAGACCGTGAGGCGGCCGCCGTCCTCGTCGCCATCAACGCGCTGTTCCAGATCGTCGCTTTCGCCGCGCTGGGTTTCTTCTACCTTCGGGTGCTTCCCGGCTGGCTCGGGTTGTCTCAGCAGAACCTGCACGTGTCCGTGTGGGACATCGCCCGATCGGTCCTGGTATTTCTGGGGATTCCGCTCGCCGCGGGCTACGTGAGCCGCCGGCTCGGCGAGGCCCGGCACGGTCGGCTCTGGTACGAGCAGGTTTTCCTGCGACGCGTCGGCCCGGTCGCCCTCTACGGCTTGCTCTTCACGATCGTGGTGCTGTTCGCCCTACAGGGACACGCGATCACCCGGCGACCCGGTGACGTCGCCCGTATCGCCCTGCCGTTGCTGGTGTACTTCGCCCTGATGTTCGGCGGCTCGTTCCTGCTCGGAAGGCGGCTCAGGCTCGGCTATCCGAAGACGGCCACCCTCGCGTTCACGGCGGCCGGCAACAACTTCGAGCTCGCGATCGCCGTCGCCATCGGGGTTTTCGGGGTCTCCTCGGGTCAGGCGCTGGCCGGGGCCGTCGGACCGCTGATCGAGGTGCCGGGGCTCGTGGCGCTGGTCTACACCTCGCTCTGGGGTCGTCGGCACTTGTTTCAGGAGTTCGTGTGAAGGTGCCCGCGGTGCTCTTCCTGTGCACCCACAATGCCGGCCGATCCCAAATGGCCATGGGCTTTTTCCGGTACCACGCGGGTAACAAGGCACTGGCATTGTCTGGCGGAAGCGAGCCCGCGGAGCAGCTGAATCCAGCTGCAGTGGCAGCGATGCGCGAGCGTGACATCGACATCGCAGGCGCGCAACCGCAACGCTGGACGCCCGAGGCTCTCTCCGCGGTCGACGTGGTCGTCACTATGGGATGCGGTGACGCCTGCCCGCTCGTTCCCGGAAAACGTTACGAAGAATGGGAGCTCCGAGATCCCGCGGGGCTAGCCGTGGCAGACGTGCGTGCGATCCGCGATGAGATCGAACGGCGCGTGCTCGCCCTGCTCGCCGAGCTAGCGGGCGAGGCGTCCGAGTAGCGCTGCCGCCGCGCAAACCCCCATGCCCGCAGCGAATATGAGCACCCCGAAGTCGAGCAGCAAATGGTCGGCAGAGTTGATGAGCAGGCCGCGGAGCGCGTCGACTTCGTACGAAAGCGGGTTGATCCGGCTGATGACCTGAAGCCAACCCGGCATCAGGGCGAGGGGATAGAGCGCGTTCGAGCCGAAGAAGAGCGGCATCGTGATGGCCTGCCCGATGCCCATCAGGCGGTCACGTTTGAGGACGAGACCCGCGATGGTCATCGACAGGCAGGAGAAGAACGCGGCGCCGAGCACGACCACGACGACCGTCGCCAGCAATTTCAGCGGGTTCGCGGTCAGGTTGACGCCGAGGATCGCGCTCAACACCAGGACCACCACCACCTGACACGTGGAGCGCACGCCGGCGGCGAAAGCCTTTCCGGTGACGAGGGCAACCCGCGGTGTGGGGGTGACCAGCAGCTTGGTGAGGATGCCTGCGTCGCGCTCCCAGATGATCTGGATGCCGTAGAAAATCGCTATGAACAAAGCGGATTGGGCGAGGATGCCGGGTGCGAGATAGTCGAGATAGCGCACGTTGCCGGTCGGAATCGCATGTAACCGGCTGAACGTCTCCCCGAAGATCAGCAGCCACAGTGCGGGCTGCACCGCGCGGGTGACGAGCTCGGTGCGGTCGTGTCGCAGCTTCTGCAACTCGACGACGCACAGCGTCGCGATGCGGGAGAGCAGGAGCCGTAAGGGCGATGGCTCGACCCGGAAGGCGAGATCAGCCGAGGCGGCCGGCGGTGCGGCGTGAGCGACGGACATCGGAAAGCCTCTCCCCTCCTGCGATCAGGCCGCCGCCGGTGTGATGGCGGAAGACCTCGTCGAGCGTGGCCTGCGGGCCCAGCGCTGCTTTGAGCTCATCAGGCGTGCCGACGGCCTCGATGCGTCCGGAATGCATGAGGGCGACGCGATCGCACTCCTGGTCGGCCTCGTCCATGTAGTGCGTGGTGACGAGGACCGTCATCCCATCGGATTCGACGAGCGCGCGGATGCGGTCCCAGACGCTGGAGCGCGCCACCGGATCGAGGCCGATGGTGGGCTCGTCGAGCATGAGCAGCCGGGGCCGATTCACCAATGCCTGCGCCAGTTCCAGCCGCCTGACCATCCCGCCGGAGTAGGTGCCGACGAGCCGGTCCGCGGCGTCGGACAGCGAGACGACCTCGAGCACCTCGTCGACCACCTGGCGACGCGAGCGGCGGGGGACGTCAAAAAGCCGGGCGAAAAGCGTCACGTTTTCCCGCCCGGTGAGCGCCGCCTCCGCTGACAGCTGCTGCGGCACGTAGCCCAGCGAGCGCCGCACCCGCATCTTCGTGCGTGAGACGTCGAGGCCGAGAACCCGCACCTGTCCCGATTGCAGCGGCAGGAGCGTGGTGATGACGCGGATCGTCGTCGTCTTGCCGGCCCCGTTGGGCCCCAGCAAGCCGAAGACCTCACCGGGTTCGACGGAAAGGGAGACGTTGTCGACGGCGACTTGATCGCCGAACCGGTAGCTCAATCCTTCGACGGTGATGGCGTGCAGCGCCGGACCGGTGTTCGCGATCGGGGCCGCTCGCCAGAAGCTCATCGGTGGGCCTCGCGTAGCGACTGGGCGATGACTTCGAGCGGGGCGACTGCCTCCGCAAGCTGCACGAGTTCGGTGGCGGAGAGCTGCTGGACGGCTGAGCTGGTGGCCCGCAGCCGGCGTTTGCGCCAGGCGGCCATCCGCTCCTGTGCGGCCGGCAGCAGGCGGAGCTGGACGATGCGGCCGTCGGCCTCGTCACGTTCGCGCGCCAGCAGGTCTTGACCTGCGAGTTGGCCGACCAGCGTGCTCACCGTGTTGCGAGCGAGCCGTAGCTCGGTCGCGGCAGCAGTCGCCGTGATTCCTGGCCGTCGCCGCACCAGCCGCAGCAGCTCCATCTGCGCCATGGTCACGTCGCGCCGGGCGCCCTCGCTCGCCGCACTGCGAGCCGCCCGGATCAGCGAGCTGCTCACCTCCAGCAGCCGCTCAGCCAGCTTGTCGGCATCTTCGGGCACAGCGCGAGCCTAGCAGTTAGTTCTGTATGCAGAACTATCTTGGCAACAAGGTCAACGTTCGGCGTCGCGTAAGCGCCACAGCTCGCCCCAACCTGCAACGGGGATTAATCGGCGCGGGTGGGGGAGGCGGGCTAGGAGATCAGCCGGCGGACGCCTGGAACGCGGGAGGCGGCCAAGGCGATGGCGGTCGTGGCGGCGAACACGACGCATGCCAGGGGTACGGCCCAGGCCACGGTGCGCCCGATGGCCGACGAGTCCGGTAGCGAGAGGGCCCGTTCGAGGGGGAAGAGCAGCAGCGGGTGGATCAGGAAGACGCCGAAAGTGGCCCCACCGAGCCGTCTCATCCGCTGGGTGGAGACATGCTTGGGGCTCCAGCTGCGGGCGGCGGTGAAGACGGCCAGCGACATCAGCATGACGGTCGGGCTGAGGTAGTCGTAAAGGAAGTTGCCGTCGCTCGTCCAGCCGTAGCGCGCCGCCAGGAGGGCGCTTCCGAGCGCCGTGGCAAGCCAGCCCGCCAGGATCACCCAGCGGGAGATGCGCTGGGTCCGTGCCGTTACGGCGAACGTCGTGATCAGGTAGCCGGCGAGGTAGTACCCGACGTACGGCAGGAACCGCGTGACGGCGTTGAATCCGCCGCCCCCGCCCAGCTCGCGTACGAAATGCTCGCCGAGCCCGAAGGCCAGCGCCCCGCCCGTCAGCATCGTCAGCTCGCGCCGGCTCGAATGCTCGATCAGCCGCCGCAGCACCGGAGTCAGCGCGGTGAGGCCGGCGACGATGAACAGGAAGTACAGCTGCAGGTAAGGATCCCCCGACGTGACGGCCTTGACGGTGCCGCCGACGCTGAGGTCCTGGCCGTAGAACTGGCGCTGGAAGATCAGGTAGACGGCGATCCAGAAGGCGAGCGGCACGCCGATGCGCACCGCGCGCTTCTTCAGGAACGGCCCACTCGCGACCCGCCGCGCGGGGTTGAGCAGCAGGGCGCCGCTGACCATGACGAAGACCGGTACGCACCACAGGCAGGCGGTGTTGATCAGGTTGGCGCCCCACCACCAGGCGCTGTGCCAGCCCGTGCCGGACTGTCTGGTCGCCGAGCCGACGGAGTGGATGACGACGACCGCGAGGATCGCCGCGATCCGCAGCATGTCCATCCACTCGAGGCCGCTACCAGAACGAACAGGGCGCGCGGGCCCCTGCGGGGAGCTGTCGGCCGAGCCGGGGGAGATGTGTGATGGGGTCCGCCGGGTCAGCAGTTGGGTGGCCATCACATGTGATAGTGCCCAACCCGGGTGACTTTTAGCTGACGGTCAGCTGAGCATCTGCCATATCGCGCAACTTATTTTTCGCGACCTTCTCCAGCGTGGCCCGCGGGAACTCCTCGACGAAGTACACCGCTCGCGGAACCTTGAAGCCGGACAGGTTCGTGGCACAGACGTCGATGATCGCCTTCTCGAAGGCCTTGTCGTCACTCTCGGCGCCGGGCGCCTTGATCACGAATGCCACCGGCACCATGCTCAGGAAGTCGTGCGTCTGCCCGACGACGGCGATCTCAGCGATGCCCGGCACCTGGCGGCACATGTCCTCGACCTCACGCGCGGAGACGTTCTCGCCGCCGACCTTGAGGACGTCCTTGTCGCGCTCGCTGTAGACGTAGTTGCCGCCCTCGCCGACGTGGACCATGTCGCCGGTCTTGAACCAGCCGTCGTCGGTGAACGCCTTGGCGTTGGCCTCGTCGTTGTCGAAGTACTCGAGGAAAAGCTGCTGCCCGCGCACCCCGCGGATCCAGAGCTCGCCGATCGCACCTTCGGCGCAAAGCTTCCCGGTCTCCGGGTCGACGACGACGGCCTGGTAGCCGGCAGTCGGCTTGCCCATCGAACGCGCCGGGTTGTGCTCGCCCTCCACCTCGCTGTGGATGCAGTGCGTGACGGTCTCGGTCATGCCGTACGCGGCGAGCACCCGGAAGCCGAAGGCGGCCTCCAGCTCGGGAACGACGAGGCCGAACACGCCCACCCGCAGCGAGTTCGCGGGCTTGTCCGGCGCTATCAGCGCGGTGAAGACGAAGGGCAGCAGCGAGATGTGGGTGACCTCGCGGCGGACGGCGACCTCCCAGAAGCGGCTCACCGACCACTTGGGCATCAGCACGACCGTGCCGCCGACGCCGAGCGTGCTCCAGGTGGTCCAGCTCTGCGCGTTGACGTGGAAGAACGGCAGGTAGATCAGGTAGATGTCGTCGCCGGTCATGTCGATGTTGCTGGACCCCACCCGGCTCGCCCAGATGGCGTTGGCGTGGGTGTGCACGACCGCCTTGGGCCGTGACGTCGTGCCGGAGGTGTACATGATCCCGATTGGCAGCATCGGCTCGACCGGGCGTCCCGGGTAACCGTCCTCGGCGCCGTACAGATCAGCGAATGCCTCGACCCCGGCCGGCAGCGTTTCGGTCGCCGGCTCCCCGCTGTTGTCCTCAGTGACCGCGATCCACTTCAGCGCGGTCGCGTTTTCACTCACCAGCGAGGCGAACTGGGGCTGGGTGATGGCAGCGACGCACTGGGCGTGGCCGGCCAGGTACGTCATCTCCGGCCCGACGCTCTTGGTGTTGGTGGTCACCGCGACGGCGCCGACGATCGCGCAGGCGTACCAGGAGAGCACCATCTCCGGGCAGTTTTCGGTGTGGATCAGCACCTTGTCGCCCTTGGCGATTCCGCGCTGGTGCAGCCCGGCGGCGATGCGCCGGATGTCGGAGGCGAACTGCGCGTAGGTCCAGGTGCGCGAGTTGCCGTCCTTGGGCTCCCAGATCAGGAACGGGTGGTCGGGCTTCTCCTTCGCCCAGTGGTTCACCAGCCAGGGAACGTCCTGTCCGGCGAATTGGAAGTCGATGACGTCCTGCGCGCTGATGTTCGCGTCCACGGGCACTCCCACTATTTCTCTGCGACTCGCTACGACGTGTCTGTTGCCTGCAATGAGGTTCTAGCTGCCGCCATCTTGGCTGATGCCCGCGTGCTGCGCGCGACCGGTCCCGGAATCACTTCCCGCGATCAGCCGGGCGAGCCGCTCGGTGAGGTCATCGAGGGTCGCGGCGAGGGCCTGGTAGGCCTCGAGCGGTTCGCCGAGCGGGTCGCGGATCTCGTCGGCCGGCTGGGCGCGGCGCCGTTTCGGGTTCCGCAGGCCGTCCACCGCCTCGAGCCACGCCTGCACCGTCCGCTCGCCGCGTGGCCCCTCGCGCTCGCCGAGACGGATCAATTGCCCGAGTACGAACGTGCGAGGAGCGGCGTCCGGATAGTGGTTGCTGACGGCATCCGCGTGGTCATTCGTCATTGCGAGGACGAGCCAGGCCGGCTCGATGATGCCCGCGTTCATCCGGCGGCTGATGTGACCCTCGAGCACGACCCCGCGCTCGGCCAAGGCGGTGAGGGTGTGGTCGGTCGGGCCGCTCGAGTTCCATCCGATGGTCCCGGCCGAGCTGACGGGAACGGTGAAGTCGGCGGCGTCCAGGTGGTGGCGCAGCAACGCCTCGGCCATGGGCGACCGGCAGACGTTGCCCGTACAGACGACGAGGATCACCGCTTCACGGTGCCATGCGAGCTCTGAGCGTGTGGGGCCTACCATCCGTCGCGTGTCAGAGCCTGCCGAAAAGCCGTCGGCGCCCGTGGGCGTCGAACCCGTTCCTGCCGCGAGCGTCATCCTCCTGCGTGACGCGCCCGCGGGCCTCGAGGTCCTCATGCTGAGGCGGACGGCGAAGGCGTCGTTCGCCGCCGACGCCTGGGTTTTTCCCGGTGGGCGGATCGATCCGGAGGACGGTGTCGACCCTGGTTCGGTCGACGCAGCTCGCCGCGGCGCCGCTCGCGAGACGAGGGAAGAGGCCGGCATCGTGATCGACCCTGGGTCGCTGGTCCCTTTCTCGCGCTGGTGCCCTCCGCCCGAAAGTCCCAAGCGATTTCTCACCTGGCTCTTCGTCGCGGCGGCCCCAGCAGAGGATGACGTGACCGTCGATGGCGGTGAGATCACCGAGCACGAGTGGGTGATCCCGGCCGAGGCGATCGCCGCGCGCGACGAGGGACGCATCACCTTGCTGCCGCCGACGTGGGTGACGCTGTGGGAGCTCTCGCACCGGGGCTCGGTCGCTGACGTTCTCGCCGCCGCCTCCCGCGACGAGCCCCCGTACTTCGAGACCCACATCGCGTTCGTGGCGCGGGAGGATGACCCGGAGAAGAAAGAGGTCGTGTCGCTCTGGGAAGGTGACGCCGGGTACGCGGATCGTGACCCAAGCGCCCCGGGCGCGCGTCATCGGCTCCGGATGGGTGATCCCCCGTGGCGGTATGAACGCACCGGGTGACGCTCGACCCGGCTTCACCTGGACACGATCGAATCTGCGGCGTTTCGGCAACGTGCAACGACATACTCGGGACCGCTGAAGCGACATACTCGGCCCGCTGAGGTGCCCTGGGTTGTCTGCGACCAACCGTCACATAGGTGACTCGGGGGCACCAATGCAGGACAGGGGCAGCGACGCGGTGGACGACGCTGTGTCGCAGGCCGGTGAACGTCGTTTCCGGACCGCGCTCTCGAGCATGGTCGATCCGGTCTCCGTCATCAGCGCCGTCACATCGCCCACCGCCAGGGGCCGCAAGCGCGGCGAGGTCATCGACTTCGTCGTGAGCTATGCCAATGATCGGTCGGGCACCCCGCGGGTCGGCACGATGCTTTCGAGCCTGTGGTCCGCCAGCGGCTACCAGCTGCTGCTGGAGAACCTGCGGCGGCTGCTCGACGGGGGAGAGGACCTCGCCGTCGATGCGCTGCACCTGCCCGGGACGGACGGCAGCGACCGCTACTTCGACATCCGCGCCGCCCGGCTCGACGAGAACGAGGTCATCGCCACCTGGCGTGACGTGACGGATCGCGTCAAGGCCGAGGAGGCGTTGGCCGACAGCGAGGCGTTGCTGCGCGGGGCATTCGACGACGCGCCGGTCGGGGCGCTGCTGATCGGTCTGGACGGTTCGGGCGAGGACGAGGGTGGCCAGCTGCTCAAGGTCAACCGGACCTTCGCGACCCTCGTCGGCTACCGGCGCCAGGAGCTGCTCGGCATGCCGTTCAGCCGCTTGCTTCACCCGGATGACATGGCCGCCGGCGCGACCCCGAAGGAGTTGCTGGAGCGCATCGGGGAGCCGGTCCGGCTGCGCAAGGCGGACGGCTCCAGCGTCTGGGTGCGCCTTTCCAGCGGCCAGGTCTCGCTCGGCGACCATCCCGCCTATCTCGTGATCCACGCCGAAGACGTCACCAGCCGCCGCCAGATCGAACAGGAACTGGCCGACCGTCATCTGCACGATCCGCTGACGGGGCTGGCCAACCGGCATCTCTTGCTCGACCGGTTTCGGCTCGCCGTCGACAACCTCGACCGCCATCCCGGCGCCATCGTCGTGCTGCACATCGACCTCGACCGATTCAAGGACGTCAACGACACCTACGGCCACAGCGTCGGCGACCACGTGCTGGCCGAGGTCGGACGCCGGCTCGATGGGCTGGTCGACAGCCCCGACACAGCGGCGCGGCTGGCCGGCGATGAATTCGTCATCGTGACGGCCGCACGCCGGCGCGGCACGGCTGCCGTGACGGGCGCGGCGACACGCCTGGCGGAGGAGGTGTCGGAAGTACTGGGCGAGGTGATCCGGCTCCCCGAGAACGACGACGTCACCTTGCAGCTGAGTGTCAGCATCGGCATCACCGTCACCACTTCACCCGAATCCGAGCCGGAACAGCTGCTTTTGCAGGCAGATCGCGCCATGTTCGAGGCCAAGCGACGCGGCCGGCGGCGCTACGAGCTCTTCCGGCAAGGACTGTCCAGCACCGCACCGGAACGGCTGAAGGTCGAGCAGGAGGTACGCGACGCCGTCGCCAACGGCTGGCTGCGGCTGTACTACCAGCCGGTGATCGACCTGACGACCGGACGGCTCGGCGGCGCCGAAGCCTTGCTGCGCATCGAGCATCCCGAGCGGGGATTGCTCAAGCCGGGAGCCTTCATCGACATCGTGGAGGATTCCGATCTGATCCTGCCGATCGGCGATTGGGTGCTCGGTGAGGCCTGCCGGCAATTGCAGCAATGGCAGGAGATTCCGGGCCTCGCTGATTTCTCGATGGCCGTCAACGTGTCGGGCCGGCAGGCGTCCGACAGTGCACTGACCGGGCGAGCGCTCGCGGCCGTCGCGGCCGCCGGGGTGGACCCGAAGCGGCTCTGCCTGGAGATGACCGAGCGAGTGCTGATCGACGCCGATGAATCGGTGGTCTCGGATCTGCGTTCGCTCACCGCACAGGGCGTGCAGATCGCGCTCGATGATTTCGGCACCGGCTATGCCTCGCTGAGCTATCTGCAACGCTTTCCGGTGTCCACCCTCAAGATCGATCGCAGCTTTGTCACCGGCGTCGGGGTCACGACGACCGATACCGCGATCGTCGCGTCCATTGTCGCGCTGGCAAAAGCCCTCAATCTCGACGTGGTCGCTGAGGGCGTCGAAACTGCCGAGCAACTCGCACACCTGCGTTCGCATCACTGCGCGAAGGCTCAGGGCTTCTTCTTCGCGCCTCCCCTCGAGGCGGAAATCTTCGCAAAAGCCCTCGAGGAGCAGCGTGAACACGACGGAAAGTAGCTACTTCGACACGTCCGCAATTGGCGAACATCACCTGCACGCATTCGGAGCTGGATAGGGCTTAGGCTCGCGATATGGCGAGACGAACGATCGTTCACCTTGAGGACGACCTGTCCGGTGGTGAGGCTGAGGAATCGGTGAGCTTCGCGTTGGACGGGCGGTCGTTCGAGATCGACCTGAGCGGGAAGAACGCCGAGCAGCTCCGGCAGTTGCTGGCCCCCTACATCAGTGCGGGGCGGCCGGTCCGAAATTCGCGCGGAATAGGGCGCCGTTCGGGCGGCTACGAGGGCGATGACCTCGAGCCGGCCACGGTGCGGGCCTGGGCCAATGCGAATGGCTACGCCGTCTCCACCCGTGGCCGGGTCAGCCGCGAATTGCGTGAGGCGTATCGCGCTGCGCAGGGCTAGCTCGGCCGCTTTCCCCCAGCTCTCGCCTGCGGGCTGATCATGCAGGTATAAATGCCGGTACTTCCTCACGCTTGACGAATTGGCCGGCACTCTCGGGCACATTCGCGAGGCTGCGGGTGGTACGCGCTTCCGACGGATACCGGGGGAAACATGGCCGTGGCCGCGCGCCGGGCGTACCCCGCCGTGAGCCGGAGCCTCGGCAGGCTGAGCGTTGCCACGATTGCGGCAGTCGTCATCACCGTCGGTGCGGCGGGGTTCGGCGCGTGGGCCACCCACTCGATCGTTCGTGACCAGGAGCGCCGGCTGCTGACCGAACGCGCCTCGGAAGTCGGGCTGCTGTTCACCAGTTCGATCGGCGGGATCACGAGTTCACTCACCTCTACCCGAGGCGTCCTGCAGGCCACCGACGGTTCTTCCACCGCCTTCGAGCGCGCTGTCAAGGATCAGGTCGATGCCGGCAAGGCGAGCCAGACGACGCTGGCCCTGCTGGCGCCCGTCGCGGGAGGCGGCTACCGGGTCGTCGCCGAAGCCGGGCCGATGCTGAAGGTCGGGCAGGTGATCACCGGCGAGCGGGCGGCGGCCTTCGACGCCACCCGCGGTACGCCCCTGCTGGTCTCGACGCCGGTCGTGGGCAGCGGCGTCGACCGGGCGATCGGCTTCGCGATCAATGCCTCGGCGGCCGTCGGCGGCATCGACAACGACGTGCTCTACCGGGAGTCCTCGCTCGGCACGCTCTCTGCCGGACGCCAGGCGGGAAGCGCGCCCTTCCATGAGGTCAACGTGGTGCTGTACGCCAGCAACACGCGAGCTCCGGAGCAGCTGATCATCAGCACGACGGGCGGGGCGCTACCGACGGGTGGCGCGCACTACACACCGGAGAAGATCGGGGCCACAACCTGGCTGCTGGGTGTGAGTGCCAAGGGTTCGCTGGTCGGGGGCGTAGCGACGAACGCGTGGTGGATCCTGCTGCTCGTCGCAATCGCGGCGGCGCTGCTGCTCGCCGCTCTGATCGAGTTCGCGGTACGGCGCCGCGATGCGGCGTTGGCCTTGTACGTCGCCGAGCACCAGCAGGCGGAGACGTTGCAGCGCAGCCTGCTTCCGTCGCTGCCACAGCTGCCCGATCTCGAACTGGCCGCGCGCTATCTGGCCGGAGGCGCGGGTCAGAAGGTCGGCGGCGATTGGTTCGACGCGTTCGCTCTCACCGATGGCTCGGTCGGTTTCGCGATCGGCGACGTCATCGGCCACGATCTCGAGGCCGCCGCGGCGATGTCGCAGGTGCGCGCGGCGCTGCGAGCCTACGCGTACGAGGGTGGCGAGCCTGCTGAGGTGCTCTCGCAGCTCGACCGGCTGGTACTGACCTTCGAGCTCACCCAGCTGGTCAGCGTCGTCTATGGGGTACTCAGCCCGCTCGGTGAAGACGGCAGCCGCACCCTGCGCCTCGCCAACGCTGGCCACTTGCCGCCGCTGCTGCAGGACCCGGTCGGCCAGGTCACCGAGATCACCGACGGCGCGTCGGTCGTCATCGGGGTGCCGTATGACGAGGCGCGAGCCCAGACCGAGCAGGTACTGGCGCCGGGTTCGACCCTCCTGCTGTTCACCGACGGCCTGCTCGAAGGCCCCGACCTCTCGCTGACCGAGACCATCCCGCAGCTCGTCCGCGTCGTCGCCGCGCATCCCTTGGAGGCGGGCTGCGAAGCACTGTGCGATCGCGTGCTCGAGTCACGTCCGAATCTCACCCAACGCGATGACATCGCGCTGCTTGCCCTGCGCCTGCAACCCGTTCCTGCCCCGGCGGCTTCGGCGGCTCCCGGACGCTCGCGTCGGCCTGTCGAACTGGATGAGACCACCGGCCGCTTCATCGGTCCCCTCCTGCGGCGATAGGCGGGGGAGAGCACCGTGATTGCGAAGTCCAGCGAGACGCTGCGCCTGCCACCTGAGGCTCGATCATCGTCGATGAGCCGGCGGTTCGTCGAGCATGCCCTCGCCCGGTGGCAGCTGCAGGCGCTGTCCGACGTGGCGGTCCTGCTGACCAGCGAGCTCGTCACCAACGCGATCGTGCACGCGCAGACCGAAGTGGCGGTCACCATCACCCGGGACGATTCGCGCACGGTCACCGTGGCCGTCAGCGACAGATCGCGCAGCGAGCCGCGTCGCGCGCGTCACTCCGACGAGTCGGCGACGGGGCGCGGGCTCGGCATCCTCGATGCGCTCGCGTCCTCCTGGAACGTTGCCGTCGGCTCCGACGGCAAGACGGTGACTTTCACGCTGAGCCACCCGACCGTCCCCGAGTCGCGGTCGGCGTCTGGCCCGGGGTGACACCAGCCGCATGAGCGACCCGTCGACCTTCCCCTCCCCCATGGGGCGCTACGACCTGGGGGAAACGCAGCCGGGAGGACGTCGCTACCAGATCCGGATGGTGGGCGTCCCGGTCGAACTCTTCCTCGCCACCCGCGAGCAGCACGACGCGCTCATGCGCGAGTTCACGGTTCTCGCCCTGGCGCATCAGGACGAGGAGCGATCCCGGCCGCCTGAAATGCGCCTGCTGGTACGCGAACTCGGCTTTCATTACGCGGCGTCAGGCTCCGGCGCCGATGAGAGCGTCGAAGCGGCCTCGCGGGCCGGCCAGGTCACGATCGATCTGAGCTATCACGTGCTCATCAGCGTTCTGACGGCAGCGGATCAGCTGGAGCGTCTCATGCGCAGCGCCGATGCGTACTGCCGCGAAGGCCGGATGCTCACCATGCCCCGGACCCCGGAGATGGTGCGCTTCTCTGAGTGGTGGCTCGGGGAGCTACGCCGCCAGATCGCCGGGTATCCACCGACGCACTTGACCGCGACCTAGCCCGCTCACTACACCGGCCGGTGCGCGGGTGTCCCCGGCTCGAACTCGAGGTCGACGCCCGCCGGCCCCTCGATCGCGATGAGCAGCGTGCGCAGGTCGTCGGTCATCCGCTCCATGACGGCGGGATCGACATCGCCGAGCAGTCGGTGTTCCGCGGAGATCTTGGTGTCGAAGATCTCCTGGGCCCGCTCTTGGCCCGCTTCCGTGAGCGAGACGATGACCTGACGGCGGTCTTTCGGCTCGACGTCGCGGCGTACCCAGCCCTGCTCCTCGAGGCGGGCCAGGCGGTTCGTGATCGCACCCGATGTCACCTGCGAGTACCGCTGGAGTGCGCCGGCGTGCAGTTGGCCACCCGGGGAGCGGCGCAGCGCGAGCATCATCTCGAACTCCCAGAGCTCGATCCCGTGCTCGGCGAGCTCCCGACGTACTTCGCGCTCGATGTAGTGCGTCAGGCGGCGGAGCCGGATGGTGACCGCTTTGGCCGGAACATCCAGCTCCGGGTTCTGCTTCTTCCAGGCAGCGAGCAGCACGTCGACCTGATCGCGCTCTTCTTTCTCGCTCACGGCATACACGGTAATCCTTCAACGTTCAGAAGTTTGACACTCACGGACGAGCGGCATAGCGTAGCCGAATTAGTTCAGCGTTGAGAAGTTCGTCGATAAGAGATTTAGAGGTATCAAGTGTCTTTTTCCTTGCCTCGTCCCGCACGCATACCTACCTGGGCCGTTCTGGCCGTCTGCTGTATCGCGCAGTTCATGGTCGTGCTCGACGTCACGATCGTGAATGTCGCCCTGCCACAGATGCGCATCGACCTGCACATGTCGGTCACCGCGCTGCAGTGGGTCGTCAACGCCTACACGCTGACCTTCGCCGGCTTCCTGATGCTGGGCGGCCGGGCCGCCGACCTCTTTGGCCGCCGCCGGATCTTCATGCTCGGCCTCGGCCTGTTCACGCTGTTCAGCCTGCTCGGCGGGCTCGCGCAGAGCGGCGGCATGCTCATCGCCGCCCGCGCTGCCCAGGGTGTCGGCGGCGCCATCTTGGCGCCCGCGACGCTGAGCCTCATCACCACGACGTTCGCCGAGCCCGTCGCCCGCCGCCGGGCCCTCGGCGCCTGGTCTGCCACGGCCGCGAGCGGTGCGGCCGTCGGCGTCTTCAGCGGCGGCGTCTTGACCGACCTGCTCAGCTGGCGCTGGGTGCTCTTTGTCAACGTGCCGATCGGGATCGCGCTCCTCGTCGCCGCGGGCGCCTGGCTCACCAACTCCAAGGCCGAGACGCGCTCCCCGCTCGACGTCCCCGGCGCGCTGACCGTCACCGGCGGTCTGGCCCTGCTCGTCTACGCGATCGTCGGCACCGACACCCGGCCCTGGGGTTCGGCGACGACGCTGCTAACCCTGCTCGGGGCGGCGATACTGCTCGGGTCGTTTGCGTTCATCGAGTCGCGGGTCGCCTCACATCCCCTGGTACCGCTGAGCGTTTTCCGGCTGCGCTCGCTTTCGGTGGCGAACGGGATCGCCGTCACCATCGGCGCGGGACTGTTCGGGCTCTACTACTTCCTCTCGCTGTACCTGCAGCAGATCAACGGCTACAGCCCCCTTTCGGCCGGTCTCGCCTTCCTGCCGGCCGGCGTGATGACCTTCTTCGGAGCCATCGTCGGCACGCGGATCGTCGGTCGCCTCGGCGCGCGGCGGCAGCTGATCCTCGGTCCCGCCCTGTCGGGGATCGGAATCGTGTGGCTGGCGCAGCTGTCTGCGGGTGACGCGTATTTCACGCATGTCTTCGGTCCACTCGTGCTCGCCGGTATCGGCTTCGGATTCTCCTTCGTGCCCATGACGATCGCCGCCACGTCGGACGTCCCCGTGCACCAAGCGGGGCTGGCGTCGGGCCTGATCAACACCACGCGTCAGATGGGCGGCGCGGTCGGGCTGGCCATCATGGCCACTGTCGCCGCGGGTGCGAGCAGCGCCACGGCTGGGACCGACCGGGCGTTCACCATCACCGCGGTGTCACTGTTCGTCGGAGCCGCGCTGGCGTTGCTGCTCCCCGGGGCGCCGAAGGTCGATCACATTGCGAGCGGCGAGGAGATCGCCGAGCCCGTCGTCGTCCTCGAGGCCTCCAGCAACTAGGAGGCCTCGAGCGGCTGACCGCTTGTGGAGCGGGTGACGAGAATCGAACTCGCGTTCTCAGCTTGGGAAGCTGATGTTCTGCCGCTGAACTACACCCGCGCGCCTGCAAGGATAGCGGTCAGGCAACACACCCCTGGGGAGCGCGATGATCCTGTCCGACCGCACCGTCCGGAAGTTGCTGGCTGACGGCCATCTGGAGCTCGATCCCATCGAGGACGACCAGATCCAGCCGGCCAGCGTCGATGTGCGACTTGGCAATGGAATCAGGGTGTTTCGCAATCACACGGCCGAGTTCATCGACCCGTGGGGCGAGCACACCGACCTCACCGAGCTGGTCCTCATCAAAGAAGGCTCCCCGTTCGTGTTGCACCCCGGCGAGTTCGTTCTCGGGAGCACCATCGAGCGCATCGGCCTGCCGGACGACATCGTGGCGCGGGTCGACGGCAAGTCCAGCCTCGGCCGGCTCGGGATTCTCATTCATGCGACGGCCGGGTTCATCGACGCCGGCTTCAACGGGCAGATCACGCTGGAGCTGAGCAACGTCGCCACGTTGCCGATCCGGCTGTGGCCCGGCATGAAGATCGGTCAGATCTCCTTCATGCGTCTCGACGAGCCGGTCGAGCGTCCATACGGACATCCGGAGCTGGGCTCGAAGTATCAAGGCCAGTCGGGACCTGTTGCGTCGGAGTACCGGCACAACCGGCGCACCAGCGCGACCTAACGCAGGGCGGCCTTGGCTACGACGCTGCCGTCGCGGAACAGCTCGACCTCATGGGCGCCGCTCGGCAGGTCCGGCAGGTTGCCGTGGGCGGTGCAGCTGCCCAGGCCCTGGTGAATGGCGACGGCCGCGCCGCCGCTGGGGGTGACCTCAGCGGCCGATCCCTTGATCGTCACAGTGGTCGCGTCCACGGCGATCACATACGTGCCCGTCTTCGGACCAGTGATCGAATACGCGAGGCTCGTGCCGTCGCCGGTCGTGGCGGAGTTCAGCGCGATCGCGGGAGTCGTGCAGCTGGTCGTCAGCGGCGGACCGCTGGTCGACGACTTGTGCAAGGCGACCAGCAGCGCGAACAGGCCCCCCAGAACCACCAGCCCGATGACGACCCGGCGTGAGGGGATCGCCTGCAGACGCGTGCTGTCCCGGACGGCATGGCGAACGGTGCGGTGCCGCTCCTGGCGCGACTGCTCCAGCAGCTTGTAGCGGCGTTCAGCGCGCTCCCGGCGTTCGCGCCGGGCGGCCTGGCGGGCCTCCTTCGAGTCCGATCCGGCCGGTTCCTGCGGGCCCTCGGGCAGCGGTCAGCTCCCGTCGCCGGACGCGGCTGCCGTCAGCTGCGGATCGGCGGGCTGACCGACCGACCGCAGGAGCAGCTGCGCCACGTCGAGCACCTGCACGTCTTCGCGGGCCTCGCCGGACTGCTGCTTGGCCGTCACCGCGTCAGACAGCATGACCATGCAGAACGGGCAGGCGGTGCCGACCATGTCGGGGTCGAGCCCGAGCGCCTCATCGACCCGCTCGACGTTGATCTTCTTGCCGATGCGCTCTTCCATCCACATGCGGGCGCCGCCGGCTCCGCAGCAGAAGCCCCGCTCGCGGCAGCGATGCATCTCCTTGCTCGCCAGGCCCGGCACCGAGGCGAGCACCTCGCGCGGGGCGGTGTAGACCTCGTTGTGACGGCCGAGGTAGCACGGGTCGTGGTAGGTCACGAGGCCCTCGACCGGGGTCAGCGGGGTCAGCCGTCCTTCGGCGACGAGCTGGCCGAGCAGCTGCGTGTGGTGCAGCACCTTGTACTCCCCGCCGAGCGAGGCGTACTCGCGGCCGATCGCGTTGAAGCAGTGCGGGCACGTCGCGACGATCGTCTTCGCCGGCTTGTCCGCCGGCTTCACCGCGGCGTCGAGCATCTCGATGTTGGCCTTGGCGAGCTCCTGGAAGAGGTATTCGTTGCCGAGCCGGCGAGCCGGGTCACCGGTGCACGACTCGCCGGTGCCGAGCACGGCGAAACTCACGCCGGCGATGTTCAGCAGCTCGGCGAAGGCGCGGGTGACCTTCTTGCTGCGGTCTTCGATGGCGCCGGCGCAGCCGACCCAGAACAGGTACTCGACCTCGTCGGGGACGGGGTCGCCCGCGTCGAGCACCATGACCTCGAACGGCAGGCCCTGCATCCAGTCGGTACGGCTCTTGGGGTTCACGCCCCACGGGTTCTGGTTGTTCTCGAGGTTGCGCAGCATGACGCCGGCCTCGCTCGGGAACTCCGATTCGATGAGCACCTGGTAGCGCCGCATCTCCAGGATGTGGTCGACGTGCTCGATGTCGACCGGGCACTGTTCGACGCAGGCGCCGCACGTGGTGCAGGACCAGAGCACGTCGGGGTCGATGACGCCGCCGGATTCGAGGTCGCCGACCAACGGGCGTTCGTTCTGCGCCTGGCCGGGGCCGACGATGCGCGCGTAGCCGGACTCGGGTACGGCATGGTGATCGCCGTCCTCGCGGTCCTCACCCGCTCCGGGTGTGCCGCCCACGGGAGTGTCCCCGGCTCCGTCGCCGCCCGCCAGGAGATGGGGCGCCTTGGCGAACAGGTGATCGCGCAGATCCATGATCAGGAGCTTCGGTGAGAGCGGCTTGTCGGTGTTCCAGGCCGGGCACTGGCTCTGGCAGCGGCCGCACTCGGTGCACGTCGCGAAGTCGAGCATGTTCTTCCAGGAGAAATGCTCGATCGCGCCCACGCCGATGATCGGCTCCTCTTCCTCCATCAGGCTCTCGAGGTCCGGCGTGGTGGCCAGCGGCCCGAGTGCCTTCGGCTCGCGCTTGGTCAGCACGTTGAGGGGGGCGATGAAGATGTGCAGGTGCTTGGAGTAGGTGACGAGCACCAGGAAGCCGGTGATGACGGCGATGTTCAGCAGGATGAACGTCGTCTCGAGCGCCCCGTTGGCGGTGTGCCCGAAGTGCTTCATGACCGAGGCGAACGCGTTGGACATGAACTCCCACCAGCTACCCCGGTGGTCCTTGCCGTACGGGAAGTGCCCGGTGTTGATCTGGGCGCCGCGGTAGACGAACAGCGTGAAGACGACCGAGAAGATCAGCGCGAGCGTCAGCCACGCGGCGCCGATGTGTGAGCCGTAGAAGCGGCTCTTGCGCTCGAGGCGCGCCGGGCTGCGCTCGGCGCGGTTGAACGCGAAGTACGCGATGCCGACGGCGACGCCCGTGCCGAACAGGTCCTCGAGGAAGCCGAGCCACGTCATCTTGCCGATGCCGGGGAAGAAGAAGTCACGGTTGAACAGGGCGCCCCAGGCCTCGATGACCGTGAAGATCAAGATGATGAAGCCCCACATCGTGGCGAAGTGGGCGAGGCCAGGGCCGGTCCAACGCAGCAGCTTGCTCTGGCCCAGCACTTCACGGACCTGCGTGACAGCGCGGCGCCCGATGCCGTCGAAGCGCCCGGGTGCAGGGGTGCCGCTGCGGATCATCCGGAACAGGAAGAACACCCGACGACCGGCGATGCTGAGCGCCACGACCGTCAAAAGCAGCCCGATGATCAGGCGTACAGCCACTGAACCTCCCAAGTGCAGAGTCGCCGCGAGCCTACGGCGTGAGGGAATGGCAGGTCACTCCGGACGCGCCAGCGAGCCGAAGGTCACCTCCATGATCAAGACCGCTGGATCTGGGTACGCGGAGAGGGAAGTTTCTAGCACGCTACAAAGTTGAGTCTGACAGGCTCAGTCCTATTGACAGACCAGACGGCCGTCAGCAGACTGAAGCGCAAGCAGTAGACCCAGAACGACTCGACAAGAGATCAAGAGAAGCAAGAGAGGTACACCCATGGCTCGTGCAGTTGGTATTGACCTCGGCACCACCAACTCGGTGGTGGCGGTACTCGAGGGCGGAGAGCCCACGGTCATCGCGAACGCCGAGGGCAGCCGCACCACTCCCAGCGTCGTCGCGTTCGCGAAGAACGGCGAGGTGCTGGTCGGAGAGGTCGCCAAGCGCCAAGCGGTGACGAATGTCGACCGCACCATCCGCTCAGTCAAGCGCCACATGGGCACTGACTGGTCGGAGACGATCGACGGCAAGGCGTTCAACCCGCAGCAGGTTTCGGCCTTCATCCTGCAGAAGCTCAAGAGGGACGCGGAGAGCTACCTCGGTGAGGGCGTCACCGACGCTGTGATCACCGTTCCCGCGTACTTCAGTGACGCTGAGCGCCAGGCCACGAAGGAGGCGGGCGAGATCGCCGGCCTCAACGTGCTGCGCATCATCAACGAGCCCACCGCGGCCGCACTCGCGTACGGCCTCGACAAGGGCGACAAGGAGCAGACCATTCTGGTCTTCGACCTCGGTGGTGGCACGTTTGACGTGTCGCTGCTGGAGATCGGTGACGGCGTCATCGAGGTCAAGTCCACCAGCGGTGACAACAAGCTGGGCGGCGATGACTGGGATCAGCGCGTCGTCGAGCACCTGGTGAAGACCTTCAACGGTCAGCACGGGGTCGACCTGGCCAAAGACAAGATGGCCATGCAGCGTCTGCGCGAGGCGGCGGAGAAGGCGAAGATCGAGCTTTCTCAGTCCAGCCAGACGGGGATCAACCTGCCGTACATCACGGCGAGCTCCGAGGGCCCGCTGCACCTCGACGTCACGCTCACGCGCGCCGAGTTCCAGCGGATGACCTCCGACCTGCTCGATCGCTGTAAGGGTCCCTTCCAGCAGGCGATCAAGGACGCCGGCGTCAGCGTCAGCGCGATCGACCACGTGGTTCTCGTCGGTGGTTCGACCCGTATGCCCGCGGTCGTTGAGCTCGTCAAGGAGCTCACCGGCGGCAAGGACCCCAACAAGGGCGTGAACCCCGACGAGGTCGTCGCGGTCGGCGCCAGCCTGCAGGCCGGTGTGCTGAAGGGTGAGGTCAAGGACGTCCTGCTGCTCGATGTCACCCCGCTTTCGCTGGGCATCGAGACCAAGGGCGGCATCATGACCCGTCTCATCGAGCGCAACACCACCATTCCCACCAAGCGCTCGGAGATCTTCACCACGGCCGATGACAACCAGCCGTCGGTCCAGATCCAGGTCTTCCAGGGCGAGCGCGAGATGGCGTCAGGCAACAAGAAGCTCGGCATGTTCGAGCTGAGCGACCTGGCCCCGGCACCGCGCGGAGTCCCGCAGATCGAGGTCACCTTCGACATCGACGCGAATGGCATCGTTCACGTCGGCGCCAAGGACCTTGGCACCGGCAAGACCCAGTCGATGACGATCAGTGGCGGTTCCGCCCTGCCGCGCGACGAGGTCGAGCGGATGATGAAGGAAGCCGAGCAGTACGCCGAGGACGACAAGCAGCGGCGCGAAGAGGTCGAGGTCAAGAACCAGGGTGAGGGGCTCGTCTACCAGACCGAGCGCTTCCTCGCCGAGAACGGTGACAAGGTCTCGGCCGAGGCCCGCACTGACGTCGAGGAGAAGCTCGGCGCCTTGCGAGCGGTCGTTGGTGGCAATGACATCGCCGCCATCCGCAGCGCGGTCGACGAGCTCGCCAAGGCCTCCAGCGCGATGGGTTCGGCGCTCTACGCCGAGCAGGCCGCTGCCGGCGGCGGCGCTGGTCCCGAGTCCGGCTCCGCGGCGGAGGACGTCGTCGACGCCGAGATCGTGGATGAGGAGAAGTGACCGCTGCCCAAGGCGGTCCCTCGGGCACTGGGGAATCTGAGCAGCAAGAGCGCGAGCCAGTCGTGATCCGCGACAAGCGGCGCGTCAACCCGTTCGGTACGACGGGGGAGGCGGGCAATGTCCCGCCCTCCCCGCCGGCCGGCGATGAGCAGGTCGAGAGTGCGTTCACAGAGTCGGAGGAGGTCCGTGCGTTGACCACCCAACTCGAAGAGCGCACCGCTGATCTGCAGCGCCTGAAGGCTGAGTACGACAATTACCGCCGCCGCGTCGAGCGCGACCGGCAGGCAGGAGCCGACCAGGCCACGGCCAGAGTGCTGGCCGGCCTGTTGGGCACCCTTGATGACATTGATCGGGCCGCTGAGCACGGTGATTTGACCGGCCCGTTCCAGACCGTTGCCACGGGGCTTTTGACCACTCTGACGAGCGTTGGGCTCGAGCGGTACGGCCAGGCCGGCGAGCCGTTCGACCCGCAGGTACATGAAGCGCTGGTGCACACGTTCCAGCCGGGGCTCGAGGGCCCCACCTGCGTCGAGATCTACCGGTCCGGCTACCGCTACGCGGGACGCGTGCTGCGTCCAGCGCAGGTCGTGGTGGCTGAACCCCCGGCGCCGGAGGAGAGCGCCGATGGGTCCACGTGACGTAGAGAAGGACTACTACGCCGCCCTCGGGGTCGCGAAAACCGCTAGCGCGGCCGACATCAAGAAGGCCTACCGCAAGCTGGCTCGCGAGCTGCATCCGGACAAGAACCCGG
>DATAVO010000114.1:0-55927 GCA_036267695.1 Frankiaceae bacterium | reverse complement strand
TAGCAGGCGGGCGCGTAGAACGACGTCGACAGCGGCAGGCCCTGCGCGAGCGCCGCCGTCAGCGTGAAGACCTTGAACGTCGAGCCCGGCTGCAGAGCGGCGGTCGTCAAAACCGGGATGGTGGTCTCGCCGGGGCCGGTGCCGTATGGCTTGTTGACGGCCATGGCCAGCACGTTGCCCGTGCCCGGCTGCACGATCGCTTCAGCGACCGTCACGCTGTTGGTGGGCTCGACCGTCTCGTTGAGCGCGCTCTGGGCGGCGGCCTGGACGGCCGGGTCGAGCGTGGTGCGGATCGTCAGGCCGCCCTCGAGCAGCCGCTGGTCGCGTAGCGCCTGGGTGGAGCCGAGCGCCGGATCGTTGCGCAGCTGGGTGCGTACCCAGTCGCAGTAGAACGGCGCGGTCGAGGTCAGGCACGGGTCGGCAACGGCCGGCGGCGCAACCGGGTGCAGGTCGAGGGGAGCCGCTTGTGCCGCTTTCTCCTGTACCGCCGTGAGATGGCCGAGCTGCTGCATGCGCTGGAGCACCTCGGTGCGGCGCTTGAGTGCGGCCTGCGGGTGGTTGATGGGGTCGTAGGCGGTGGGGCTCTGCACCAGCCCGGCCAGCAGTGCCGACTGCGGCAGCGTGAGCTGGTTGACGGTCTCACCGAAGTAGCGCTCCGCAGCCGCGCCGATCCCGTACGCGCTCTGCCCGAAGTAGACGATGTTCAGGTAGCCCTTGAGGATCTGGCTCTTGGACCAGCGCTCCTCCAGGGCGAGGGCGAGGCGCGCTTCGCGGATCTTGCGGGCGATCGACTTGTCGGTGGCGGCGGCAGCCTGCTCGGCGGAATCAGCGCTGTAGAGCAGGACGTTCTTCACGTACTGCTGGGTGATCGTCGAACCGCCCTGCGAGTACGAGCCGTTCGTGTCCGTGAGGGCGGCCCGAAGCAGGCCCTTGTAGTCGATGCCGTCGTGGGAGTAAAAGCGGCTGTCCTCGATGTCGACGATCGCCGTCTTCATGATCTCCGGGACCTGCGCGATCTTCACCGGCACCCGGTTCTCGGTGCCGTGGAGCGTGGCGATCTTGTTTCCCGCGGCGTCCAGGATGACGCTGTCGCGGCCGAGCGTCGGTTCCGGAAGCGCGGTCGGCAGGCTCTCGAAGCTGTTGCTCGCTGCCTTGGCGGCAAGGCCCGTACCGAGCACGACCGGCGTGACGATTCCAGCCGCCAGCAGGCCAGCAGCTACGGCCAGCGCGACGATGTACAGCAGCTTGCGCGGCCGACCCCCGGATTTCCTATCGGGGGTTCGCCTTCCGGGCTCTCGCATGGGCGGAGGCGGCGCGCTGGGCCGCTCGGCGGTCACAGTCATTGCAACAAAGGCTACCCAGCGTGCCTGAAAGCCAGGTGAGAGCGCCCTCCAACCGTCACGCCCCGAAGATCAACGCTGCCATGATCAAGGAAAACGCATGATCATCCGGTTCAGACCAAGATCATGGCAGCGAAGCTCTTGGTCAGACGGCGGCGATCACCTGGAAGGCTTCGGCGAGCCGGCCGGGGCCCCACCCAGCGGCGGCAGCCTGGGCGCCCAGCCATCCGCGTAGCAACGTGTCGAGATCTACGTGTTCGGTCTGGCTGACGTGCGCCCGCAGCGCCGCCACCTTGCGGTCGAACACGTCGGTGACATCGACGTAGTGGTTGAGCAGGTGGCTCGGGGCGGCGGTGATCCAGATCTCGCTGACGCTCCACTCGACGAGGCCCTCCTCGGCAAGCAGTTCGGGATGGGCGAAGGGGTTACGCGAGTCGGGGTAGACGGCACACATCGCGGCCTCGCCGGCCCGGAGGTGATCGGGGTGCGAGGCGAAAATGCGGGCCCAGTTGCGCTCCGGCGACTGGCAGACCACGCGTTGCGGGCGCACCTGCCGAATGACGCGCGAGAGGTCACGCCGGAGCGCATGCGTCACTTCGAGGGCGCCGTCCGGGTAGCCCAGGAACCGGACGTCCTTGACCCCGACCTCGGCGGCGGCAGCGCGCTGCTCGGCCTGCCGGATCCCGGGGATGTCGCTTCGGGGCACCGCGGGATCGAAGCCGCCGGCGTCGCCGCTGGTGATGATGCAGTACGCCACCTCGATGCCCTGGGCTGTCCAGGTGGCGACGGTTCCTGCCGAACCGAAGTCGGCGTCATCCGGATGAGCGGCGATGACGAGGGCGCGTTCGATCTCTGCGTCGTCCATGGGCACGTCTCTCATCATCTCCCGTGGCTGCATCTCATTGCGCGGCGCGCCCTCGCCGGCGTGCGCGTCGGCCTGTCGGCACAGTTGATCAAGGTTCGAACATACGATCGGCCGCAATGACCGCTCCGCTCTTCGACCTCTCGAACGCTGCCGACGCTGCGGCGCCCGCCGCTCCTGACGCGTCGGATGCCGCCGCCAAGCGCGCTGCGCGCATCGAGGCGCTGGTCGACGATCTCAACCCGCAGCAGCGCGAGGCGGTCGTCCACGAAGGCGGCCCGCTGCTGGTCGTAGCGGGAGCCGGCTCGGGCAAGACCCGGGTGCTGACCCGGCGGATCGCGTACCTGCTGGCAGCCCGCGGCGTTGCGCCGGGCGAGGTGCTGGCGATCACCTTCACCAACAAGGCCGCGGGCGAGATGCGCGAGCGGGTCACCGACCTCGTCGGCGGGCGCGCGCGCAGCATGTGGGTCAGCACGTTCCACAGCGCCTGCGTGCGCATCCTGCGCCGCGAGGCCAAGACGCTCGGCTTCACCTCGAACTTCACGATCTACGACTCCGCTGACTCGCAGCGGCTGATGACCCAGGTGATCCGTGAACTGGACCTCGACCCGAAGCGGCACCCGGCGCGGGCGCTCGCCGCGAAGATCAGCAACCTGAAGAACGAGCTGGTCGATTGGGAGAGTGCCCGCTCGAAGGCCGAGACGGCCGAGGACATCCTGCTGGCCGACGTCTACGCCTCCTACCAGCGCCGCCTGATGCAGGCCAACGCGCTGGACTTCGATGACCTCATCGCCACGACCGTCGCGTTGTTGCAGGCGTTTCCCGACGTCGCTGAGCACTACCGGCGGCGCTTCCGCCACGTGCTCGTCGATGAGTACCAGGACACTAACCACGCGCAGTACGTGCTGGTGCGCGAGCTGGTCGGGACCGACGAGACCGGCAGCGACGTGCCGCGCGCCGAGCTGTGCGTGGTCGGTGACGCCGACCAGTCGATCTACGCCTTCCGCGGCGCGAGCATCCGCAACATCGTCGAGTTCGAGACCGATTATCCCGACGCGACGGTCGTGCTCCTGGAGCAGAACTACCGCAGCACCCAGACCATCCTCTCGGCGGCCAACGCCGTCATCGCGAAGAACCCCGACCGCATCCCGAAGCGCCTCTGGAGCGATGCCGGGGACGGCGCGAAGATCGTCGGTTACGTCGGCGACAACGAGCACGACGAGGCGGCCTTCGTGGCCGAGGAGGTCGACCGCCTCGCCGACAAGGAGGGCGTGCGCCCGGCCGACGTGGCGGTCTTCTATCGCACCAATGCCCAGAGCCGCAGCTTTGAAGACGTCTTCATCCGCGTCGGGCTGCCCTACAAGGTCGTCGGCGGCGTGCGTTTCTACGAGCGCCGCGAGGTGCGTGATGCGCTGGCGTACCTGCGGGTGCTCGCCAACCCGGTCGACACCGTCAGCCTGCGTCGCATCCTCAACGTGCCCAAGCGCGGCATCGGTGACCGCGCCGAGGCGATGGTCGCCGCCTTCGCTGACCGCGAGCGCGTGCCGTTCGCCGAGGCGCTCGAGCGGGCGCGGGACGCGCCGGGCTTGGCGACGCGCTCGCTGAACGCCATCGAGAGCTTCACCGCCTTGATGGCGGAGGCGCGCTCAGCGGCGGAGGCCGGAGTCCCGCCGAGCGAGCTGCTCGAGCTGATCTATGACCGCACCGGCTACCTGAAGGAGCTGCAGGAAAGTCCCGACCTGCAGGAACAGGGGCGCGCCGAGAACCTCGAAGAACTGGTCTCGGTCGCCCGCGAGTTCGAGGACCTGGCCGTGGAGGGCGCAGGGACCGCGCTGGCCGACTTCCTGGAGCGGGTGTCGCTGGTCGCCGACACCGATGAGATCCCCGACTCCGATGGCGGCGTCGTCACGTTGATGACCCTGCATGCCGCGAAAGGGCTTGAATTCCCGGTGGTTTTCCTCACCGGCATGGAGGACGGCGTCTTCCCTCACGAGCGCACGCTGGGCGATACGGGGGAGCTGGCCGAGGAGCGCCGGCTCGCGTATGTCGGCCTGACCCGGGCACGCGAACGGCTCTACATTTCGCGGTCGGTGACCCGTCGCGGCTGGGGCGAGCCGCGCTACTACCCGGCGTCGCGCTTCCTCGACGACGTACCCGACTCGCTGATCGATTGGCGCCGCCTGCCCGAGCCGGCGATGGCGTCAGCAGCGCAACGCATGGCCCCCTCGGGAAGCGCTGCGGGCCGCCGGCAAGCCGGGCCGGGGCTGCGGCCGATCGTCGCGCTCGAAATAGGTGATCGAGTCACGCATTCGGCGTGGGGGCTCGGCAGAGTCGTCGAAACGAGTGGCTTTGCCGACAAGGCGCGGGCGCGTATCGACTTCGGCGGCGACGTCGGGGTGAAGGAACTGCTGCTGCGTTACGCGCCGGTGGAGAAGCTGTAAACCGGTTCCAAGTTTACGGGTTCACCCCGTGCTGGAAGAGCCAGATCGCCGGGTCGGTGCGCTGGCCGTCGGGCAGGTGGACCTCGAAGTGCAGATGCGGACCGGTCGAATCCCCGGTACTGCCGATGTTGCCGAGCTGCTGGCCGGCGAGCACCAGCTGGCCCACCTTCACCGTGAACGCCGACATGTGCGAGTACGTCGTGACGAAGCCGTCGAGTTGGGCGACCTCCACGTGCATGCCGTAGCCGTCGTCCCAGCCGACGAACGTGACGACGCCGCTGTGAGCAGCACCGATCGGCGTGCCGTAGGGCGGCGCGATGTCGATGCCGGGGTGGGAGCCGTACCACTGCGTCACGGGGCCGGGGACAGGGCGTACGTAGGTCTTGCTGGCGAGGGCCTTGCGTTCCAGGCTGCGCGTGGCGCGGGCGATCTGGGCGGGGCTCGGCGGCGTCGCTGCAATGAGTGCGTCACGGTCGGCGTTGCGCAGCAGGGTCTGCGCGCGGGCGGCGTTCATCGCGAGGCGAATGACGTTCATGTCATCGGCGGCACCGCTGCCACCGCTGCTGTCGCTGCTCTGATGGCTGCCTGAGCCTGCCGTGGCGTCAACCGCGCCGACTGCGAGCGCCGGCGCCAGCACCGCGAGGATGACTGCGGTGGCGCGCATACGGCGCAGGAAAGAGTGGGGGGAAGCCACGTTGAGGTTTCGTCCTTCGAATCTGTCGGATCGGCCCGCGTCGAGGGGCACCGAGGGGGCGGCGCGGGGGAATGGTCAGGGCCGTGGTGGGGCTGGCCGGATGCGGGTCCGGCGAGGCGCCCGAAACCTACCCACCCCCCCTGGGTGGTTGAAACGTCAGCTAGCGCGGTCCGTCGATTCCGGCAATCGGGGTCCGGTAGTCACTGCAGGTAACGGCGGTGCACAGCGCGCCCCTTGTGGTACTTGTCACTTTCCTGCGAACGGAGTGCTAGCGCTAGTGGTTCGATCGACAATCGCGTACCACTCGGTTACGAAGAGTGACTAAGTGGCAGGGAGCGTCCCGGGGAGCGGAGCCGACCAACGGCGCTCCCGCGCCGATTGGCGGCGGGCGGGTTCGAGCCAGCTCTGCTTGGCGATGGCGGCAGCGATGGCCCGACCGAAAGCCTTCGATTCCGGCGCCGGGACGGCGGCGTCGGCAAGCCCCAAGGCGATCAGGTCGGCCGGCCGCAGTCCGTAGAGCCGCGCTACCTCTTCCGCAGGCCGGTGCAACGCCCGCGCGGCCCCTTCCGGAGCGAGCGCCGCCAGGTAGGAGTCCGGGCCGACGAGGAGTGTGTCGCAGCAGGCAGCAGCGAGCGCCCCGCCCGAACCGCCCTCGCCGACCAGCACTCCGACGGTCGCCGCCCGGCACGTCAGGACAGCGTCCATTGCCTCGCCGATCGCGGCGGCAAGCCCGTCGCGCTCGGCGTCCGGGCCTGGCTCTGCGCCGGGAGTGTCGATCAACGTCAGCAGTGGCAACTCGAAGCGGCTCGACAGCTGCGCGGCCCGCTTGAGCAGCCGGTATCCGGCCGGCGTCGGCCGCCCGCCCCGTCTCGCACCAAGCGCCGCCGCGATCACCGGTTGATCGCTGGCGGCCAGCCGGCCGATCGCGACCGCGACGGTCTCGTCGGAGCCGCGCATCTCGACGGCGTCGTCCAGCAGCATCCCGAGCAGATCTGCGGCATCCCGCCGGGGACGCTCGCGTGCCGCCTGGACCTGCTCCCAGCCGTCGCGCTCCGGCAGCGGCGGCACGGTGGGTGCCGTGACCGTACGAACGTGAGTTGACTCGAAAGCCGCCAGTGCACGGTCCAGCCAATGGATCACCTCGGAAGGGCTGACCAGCGCATCCACCAAGCCTGCGTGAAACGCCGACGCGGCGGTGTGGCTGTCCGGGCCGGGCAGCACCCCCGTCACCGCCTCTACGACCCTCGGTCCGGCGAATCCGACGATCGCTCCGTCGACCGCGCATCGCAGGTCGGCCCGGCTGCCCAACGTGACCCAGACGCCACCCGTGGTCGGTTGGTCTGCGACGGAAATGTGCGGGATCCCCGCCTCGGCAAGCCGGTGGACCCCGATCGTCGCGCGGGCCATGCCGACAAGGCCGGCGACCCCTTCCTGAAGCCGGGTCCCGCCACTGCGCAGCAGCGTGATCAGCGGCCGGCGGGCGCGAATCGATGCGTCCACCGCCGCCAGGAACGCCCCCGCGTCAAGTTCGCCGAAGCTTCCGCCGAGCACGTCGAAATCCCAGTAAACGACGATCACCGCGCTTGCCCCGATGGAGGCCCGGCCCCACCGCACCGCGCGACGCGGCACGTACCCCGGCCAATTGACCCGATTGACCGGTGGCTCGCTGGAGTCCTGCGCCCACTCGACGGTCGCGAGCAACGCCTCACGCCAATCAGCGTCCGTGCGGGCCATCGTGCACCTCTCCGGCCACTGCTAACGCGCAAGCGCTCTGCTCAGACCTAGGCTTCCCGACAAACCGTATGAGTAACGGCTGTCTGAGGAGAAACGTGATCGTCTCGCGCGAGGCCGCCCGGCGGATCCGGGTCGTGGTCGCCAAGCCGGGACTGGACGGACACGACCGCGGGGTCAAGATCGTCGCCCGGGCACTGCGTGACGCCGGCATGGAAGTGATCTACACCGGCTTGCACCAGACTCCCCAGCAGATCGTGCAGACCGCCATCCAGGAAGACGCCGACGCGGTCGGGCTCTCGGTGCTCTCGGGCGCGCATATGACGCTGTTCGCCGCGGTGATGAAGCTGCTGGCGGAGCGGCGCGCGGCGGACATCGTCGTCTTCGGCGGCGGGATCATCCCTGATGCCGACATCGACGAGCTGAAGGCAATGGGCGTCGCCGCGATCTTCACGCCGGGGGCCCCGACCACCGACATCGTCGCCTGGGTGCGCTCGCGCTTCCCGAGTTGACCATGGAATGGAACGTGATCCAGTTCCCGTTCCGGGGGCGCTGCCAAGTGTGATTTCCGGCCCGCCGGGGTGCAGCTCATCGTCAACGGATAACGTTTTCTCCTCGTGGACCTCTTCGAACATCAAGCGAAGGAAATCTTCGCCCAATACGGCGTTCCGGTGCCGACCGGCAAGGTCGCCACCACCCCAGACGAAGCCCGGGCCATCGCCCAGGGTCTCGGTGGCCGCGTGGTGGTGAAAGCGCAGGTCAAGGCGGGCGGTAGAGGTAAGGCCGGCGGCGTCAAGGTGGCGGACGATGCCGCCGACGCCGAGGCGAAGGCGAAGGCGATCCTCGGCATGGACATCAAGGGCCATACGGTCCACAAGGTCCTGGTGGAAAACGCGAGCGCGATCGCCGAGGAGTACTACGCCTCCTTCCTGCTCGACCGCGCTAACCGCACCTTCCTGGCCATGTGCTCCTCCGAGGGCGGCATGGAGATCGAAGAGGTCGCGGCGACCAAGCCGGAAATGCTCGCCCGCGTGCCGATCGACCCGCTGGTCGGCGTCGACCTCGCGCTGGCGCGGAGCATTGCCGAGCAGGGCCACCTGCCGGCCGCAGCGCTCGACGGTGCCGCCGAATTGCTCGAGAAGCTCTGGAAGGTCTTCGTCGGGGAAGATTCGACCCTCGTCGAGGTGAACCCGCTGATCCTCACCGCCGATGGCAAGGTCGTCGCCCTCGATGGCAAGGTCAGCCTGGATGAGAACGCCGGCTTCCGGCACGAGTCGCACGCCGCGCTCGAGGACAAGAGTGCGGTCGACCCGCTCGAGCAGCTGGCGAAGGAGAAGGACCTCAACTACGTCAAGCTCGAAGGCAGCGTCGGGATCATCGGCAACGGCGCTGGTCTGGTCATGTCGACCCTCGACGTCGTCACGTACGCCGGCGAGGAGTTCGGCGGCCAGAAGCCGGCGAACTTCCTCGACATCGGCGGCGGCGCCAGCGCCCAGGTGATGGCCGACGGGCTGTCGATCATCCTCGGCGACCCCGACGTGAAGTCGGTGTTCGTCAACATCTTCGGGGGCATCACCTCTTGCGACGCGGTCGCGAACGGCATCGTGCAGGCGCTTGCCCTGCTCGGCGGAAGTGCCACCAAGCCGCTGGTCGTCCGGCTCGACGGCAACAACGTCGTCGAGGGCCGCCGGATCCTGGACGAAGCCGGGCTACCGGTGGTGCATCTGGAAGACACCATGGACGGCGCGGCCCGCAAGGCTGCCGAACTCGCGTCAATCGCGGTCTGAGGGCGGACGGAAATGGCTATCTGGCTCACTGAAAATTCCAAGATCACCGTCCAGGGCATCACCGGCGGCGAGGGCAGCAAGCACGCCCGCCGCATGGTGAAGGCCGGCACGAACGTCGTCTCCGGTGTCAATGCCCGCAAGGCCGGCACCGACCTCGATGGCATCCCGGTGCTCGGCAGCGTCAAGGAAGCGATGGATACGACTGGTGCTGATGTGTCGGTCGTCTTCGTGCCGCCGGCGTTTGTGAAGGACGCGGTC
This sequence comes from Frankiaceae bacterium, assembly GCA_036267695.1. Taxonomy (GTDB): domain Bacteria; phylum Actinomycetota; class Actinomycetes; order Frankiales; family Frankiaceae; genus DATAZK01. Next base: position 46,814 of record DATAVO010000114.1, on the reverse strand, counting down.
CTCGAGGCGATCGACGCGCACATGCCGTTGATCGTCGTCATCACCGAGGGCATCCCGGTGCACGACTCGACCGAGTTCTACGCGCACTCGCTGAAGGTCGGGAAGAGCCGCATCATCGGCCCGAACTGCCCTGGCATCGCCTCGCCCGGCAAGAGCAACGCCGGCATCATTCCTGCCGACATCACCCCCGGCGGGCGGATCGGGCTGGTCAGCAAGTCCGGCACGCTGACCTACCAGATGATGTACGAGCTGCGCGACTTCGGCTTCTCGACCTGCGTCGGCATCGGCGGTGATCCCGTCATCGGGACCACCCACATCGATGCGCTCGACGCGTTCGAAGCCGACCCGGAGACCGACGCGATCGTGATGATCGGCGAGATCGGCGGCGATGCGGAGGAGCGCGCCGCTGCTCACGTCGATGAGCACATCACCAAGCCGGTCGTCGGCTACGTCGCCGGTTTCACCGCTCCCGAGGGCAAGACGATGGGCCACGCCGGCGCCATCATCTCCGGCTCATCCGGCACCGCGCAGGCCAAGAAGGAAGCGTTGGAGAAGGCAGGCGTCAGGGTGGGTAAGACGCCCAGCGAGACCGCCCAGCTGATGAAGGAGATCATGCGTAACCGCTGATCGTGCAGCGCGTTATGAGGACGTGCGCAGTCTCGTGATCAGAGGACGGCCGGTCGCTCTCGCCGACGTCGTCATGTCAGGTTCCGGCGTCGCCATGCTCGTCGACTGCCTGCTGCCCTGGTACGGCTACGACGCGAGCGGGTGGCATCCGTCCTACGACGGCTTCCAGTCCGGCTTCCTCGCGTTCTTCCCGCTGCTGATCGTCATGCTCATCGCGGCGACGTCGGCGACCCGGGCGCGGACCGGCACGGATCTCGGCACGATCGGTGCCACGTGGCTGCGCTGGGACGCCGTCTTTCTTCTCGGTGACGCTCTCGCTGGGCTGCTGGTCGTGCTCTTTTGGGTGACCCTGCCCTCGCTCGTCGGGGTCTCGACCGGTGCCAAGCTCGGAACGTTCGCGGCACTGCTGGTGATCGCGGTGCAGGCGGCCGGAGCGCTCCTGGCCCTCGTCCCGTCGTTGGGCCAGCAAGGTGAAATTCGTGCGCGGCGCACTCGTCGCGCCAAAACCGCCTGACCTATTCAGCGTGATTTGCGGCGTTTCGCGGTACCAGTTCGTGCTGCCCTGTCCGGGATCCGACACATGACGCGCCTATGTGTTCCTTGCAAGCTTCTCATGCCGCCCTCACACTCCACTTTGATCGACGGCAGCCTGCCGGCGACCCATAGGTGGAGGTAACAAGGTCATGGCTGTCATCGGCGGCCGCAACGTCGGCAACAACGATCTCGTCGTGATGGGTGCTGGAGTACTCATCCTCATCGACAGTTTCCTGCCGTGGTACGGCGCGAGCTTCGGGGGATTCAGCGCCACAGTCAGCGGCTGGAACGCCGGCTTCGGCGCATGGTTCTCGATCCTGCTCGTGATCGCCGTCGCCGGCGTGACCGCAGCCCGGGTGTTCGCAGGCCGGTCCCTGCCGGCCGTTGGCGGCGGGGCGGTGAGTTGGACGTTCCTCACGGCGGCGGTCAGCGCTGTCGCGCTCATCATCATGCTGCTGCGGTGGCTCACCTTCCCGAGTGGCTCGCACGGCGTGAGCGCGGGCGGCAAGTTCGGCATCTACATCGGCTTGATCATCGCCATTGTCCAGACGGTGTACGGCTACCTGAGCATCACGCAGGCCGGCGAGAAGCTTCCCTGGCAGAAGCGCACCGCCTGACTCCGGTAAGTCAGCGGCTCGGGAGGTTCCCCTCCCGGGCCGTTCGGCGTTTCACCGCCACCTGATCACGGCGGCGTGCAAGCCTGCTCGGCAATGTCCGACCTGCTCACCTCCGACTCCAGAGGCGCCGCCCGCGCTGCCTCGACGCGACCGCCGGGCCCGCCGCAGCGTCCACCCGGTTCTCTGCGGCGCCGGCGCTCGCGGGCCTTCGCCGGTGTCCTCGGCGCCCTGGCTGCTGCCGCCGCCGGTCTGCTGGTGGTCGAAGCCATCACGATGACGTGCTGGATCGCCGAGACCCGCACCTCCGCTCCCCTGACGGTGGTGCTGCGCACCGGCGCCGCGTTCTGGTTGCTCGGAAACGGCGGCCGATCGCATCTGCCCGCCGGGACCGCGGCGCTCATTCCGCTCGGGCTGTCGATCCTTTTCTTTGCCTTCGCCACCCGCTCGGGGGCGTCGGTCGCCCGGGCGCGGCCCGCCGGTCGGCGCCGCCGGACACTGCTGATCTGTGCGGCGGCGGTGGGGATTCCGTACGCGCTGATCGCCGCTCTGGTAGCGGCGCTCGCCAGCGGCGGTGGCCTGCGGCCCTCGGTGCTCTCGGCACTGCTCGGCGCGCTCGTGCTCGCAGGGGCGGCCGCTGCTGTAGGCGCTGCGCGGGAACTGCCGATGGCGGTGCCGCGGCCCAGTGCGCCCCGGGCGATCGCGTCCGGAGTGACGGTCGCCGCTGGGGTGGTTGTCGCCTTCTGCGCAGTGCTCGCAGCGGGGATGGTGCTGCTGCACATTTCCGACGTCGATGCGCTGGCCCGTCCTGTGCAGGCAGGCGCAGTGGGCGGTTTCGGCTTGCTCACGTTGCAGGCGGCGCTGGCGCCGAACGCCGTGGTGTGGACCGCGTCCTATTTGATGGGACCCGGTTTCGCGGTCGGTGCGGGGACCACAGTGAGCCCTGGCGGTGTCCATCTTGGCGACGTGCCTGCGCTGCCCATGCTGGCCGGTTTGCCTGCGGGTGCCGCCTCATGGCCCTTCTACGTGCTCTTCCTGGTGCCACCGGCCGCGGGCGTGCTCGGCGGCGTCGTGGCCGTCCGCCACATGCCGCGCACCCCCAGGCTCCCGGTCGCGCTGATGCTCGGCGCCGGGATCGCCGCAGCGATGGCGCTGATCGCGCTGGTGGCGGCGGCGCTTTCGGGTGGGCCGGTCACCCGCGGGCGACTGGCCACCGTCGGCCCGTCGGCTTGGCAGACCGCCATCGCCGCGGGGCTCGAGGTGGGCGTTCCTGCCGTGCTCGCGACGCTCTCGCTGACCTGGTACCGCCAGCGCGCCGCCCGCCTTCGCGCTGCTGCCGAAGCCGAGCCGGCACAGATTCCGGAGAAGGGCGACGAACGGTCCCGTCGGGGTCGGCTCCGCGTACGACGCCCGCGCCTGCGTCACCTCGACCGGCCGCGTCGAGCCGCCGGCGTCGTGCTCTCGGCCGGCCGCGGGCTGGGAACGGGCCTGGGGCTGGACCGGCTGCGTCACGGGGATGCGCCGGATGAACTGGCTGGCCTGGACGGGCCGGAGCACCTGCTCGTCGACCTGACGAAGCCGTCCAAGGACCACTTCCCCGTCGTCAGCCTGATCAAGACCGACCCCGAGTTCGAGCCTGACGTCGAGGACGCGCCGCGCCGCCGGCTCCCGCACATGCGCAGGCCCCGCCTGCCCAAGCGCCCGAGCCTGCCGCGCTTGATCCGCAAGCCACGGCTGCCCAAACGGCTGCGTCGCAAATCGAAGGTCATCAAGCTCCCCGACTGACCCACCGCTTGGCCGCTAGGCTGGCGCCGTGCCCGCCCGCCTCGTTGTGCTGGCGTCGGGAGCCGGCAGCACCCTGCAGGCGATCCTCGACGCGAGCCACGCGCCCGACTTCCCGGCCGAAGTGGTCGCCGTTGGCACGGACCGCCCGGGCACGCTCGCGCAAACCCGGGCCGAGCGCGCCGGCGTCCCGACGTGGATGGTGCAGCTCTCCGAACAGCCCGATCGGCCTTCGTTCGACCTCGCCGTCGCCGAGCAGATCGCGGCGGCGGAGCCTGATCTCGTCGTCCTCGCCGGCTACATGAAAGTGCTCGGCCCGGCGGTCGTCGGCCGGTTCCGCATCGTCAACACGCATCCGTCGCTGCTGCCGGCGTTTCCCGGTGCCCACGCGATCCGTGACGCGCTGGCCTACGGGGTCCGCGTCACCGGGTGCACCGTGCACGTGGTGGACGAGGGCGTCGACACCGGCCCGATCCTCGGGCAGGCCGCCGTGCCGGTGATCGCCGGTGACGACGAGGACAGCCTGCGCGCGCGTATCCAGGCGGCCGAACGCGTCCTTTATCTGCAGACCATCCGTGAGCTATGTACCGAAATCACCAGCGCAACAACATCAACAGCAAGATGAACGAGGTTCTCTCATGAGCGAGCAGCTCCACCCCGTCAAGCGCGCCCTGGTGAGCGTCTACGACAAGCGCGGCCTCGACGTTCTCGCGCCGGCCCTGATCAAGGCCGGGGTCGAGGTGGTGAGTACCGGTTCGACCGCGAAGGCGCTCGCCGAGGCGGGCGTCGCCGTCACCCCGGTGAGCGAGGTGACCGGCTTCCCCGAGGCGTTCGACGGCCGGGTGAAGACGCTGCATCCCGCCGTGCACGCCGGGCTCCTGGCAGACCTGAGCAAGCCCTCCCACGTCGAGCAGCTCGAGCAGCTCGGCTACGCGCCCTTCCAGCTGGTGATCGTCAACCTCTATCCCTTCGTGGAGACCCTCGCGTCGGGCGCCGGCCAGGCCGAGGTCGTGGAGCAGATCGACATCGGCGGGCCGGCCATGATCCGGGCGGCGGCGAAGAACGCTGAAAGCGTCGCCGTCGTGACCTCGCCCAACCGCTACGCCGACGTGATCGCGGCGCTCGAGAACGGCGGCTTCGACCTGCCGTCGCGGCTGCGCCTCGCTGCGGAGGCCTTTGCCCACACGGCGAGCTACGACGTGGCGGTCGCCTCTTGGCTGGCGAACGACGTCGTTCCGCAGGACGAGGGCTTCCCGCTGTGGATCGGCGGCGCCTGGACCCGGTCGGGCGTGCTGCGCTACGGCGAGAACCCGCACCAGCGGGCGGCGCTCTACGCGCGCCCCGGCGCCGAGGGCATCGCGAAAGCCGTGCAGCACCACGGCAAGGAGATGTCCTACAACAACTACGTCGACACGGACGCTGCGCGCCGGGCCGCCTACGACCACGCCGAGCCGTGCGTCGCGATCATCAAGCATGCCAATCCGTGCGGGATCGCCATCGGCGCCGACGCCGATGACCCGCTCGCCGAAGCGCACCGCAGGGCACACGCCTGCGATCCAGTGAGCGCTTTCGGCGGCGTCATCGCCACCCACCGCCCCGTCACGCTGAAAACGGCAGAGCAGATCGCGGAGATCTTCACCGAGGTCGTCTGCGCGCCGGGTTACGAAGACGGCGCGCTCGAAGTGCTCTCGCGCAAGCCCTCGATCCGGCTGCTGGAATGCCCGCCGCCGGCCGGGGGAGCGAGCATCGAACTGCGACCGATCTCCGGCGGCCTGCTGATGCAGGAAGCCGACCACATCGACGCTCCCGGCGACGACCCCAAGACCTGGACGCTGCAGGCCGGTGACGCCGCCGATGCCGCCACCATGCGCGACCTCACGTTCGCCTGGCGGGCGATCCGGGCGGCCAAGTCCAACGCGATCCTGCTGGCGACGGCTGGCGCCACCGTCGGCGTCGGGATGGGCCAGGTCAATCGGGTCGACGCGGCACGGCTTGCGGTCTCCCGAGCAGGCAACCGGGCGGCCGGAAGCTCTGCTGCGAGCGACGCCTTCTTCCCCTTCCCCGACGGCTTCGAAGTGCTCGCGCAGGCGGGCGTGAAGGCCGTCGTCGAACCCGGGGGATCGGTGCGTGACGAGGAGGTCATCGCCGCGGCCAAGGAGGCAGGAGTGACCCTCTACTTCAGCGGGACGCGTCACTTCGCGCACTAGCCGCCGGCCCGCTCATGGGCTCAGCGGGCGAACACGCGCCGGATCAACCTGGGGCTTTCATCCACAGCGGATAAATTCGGGCCAGCCGGCGTCACCGTCGGTCAGCTGGCTGTGACCTTTTGCCGACCAGGTCTGGATCTTCTCTCGTGACAATCACCGCTCGGGATCTGCCGCGGACGGAGCATCAAGAGCTGCCCTCCCCGCGCCCCGGCGGCACGGCCAAGGGCCGCGGTCAGGCGTCCGGCGGCCATCCGGAAGCGGTCCGGCGGCACATCGCCGCGCTCGACGGCATGCGGGGCATCGCCGTCCTGCTGGTGATGTTCTTCCACTTCAAGCTCGGCCCGTTCCGCGGCGGCTTCGTCGGCGTGACCGTGTTCTTCACGCTGTCGGGCTTCCTGATCTGCTCCCGCACCCTGAGCGAGGTCGGGCGCAGCGGCCGCTTCGCCGTGGCGGACTTCTTCGAGCGTCGGGTCCGCCGGCTGGCGCCGGCCGCCGTCGTGTGCATCCTCGGCGTCGTCGTCGCCACCAGCGTCTTCGGCACCCACGAGCAGCACGCCTCGATCTCCGGTGACGCGATCGGCGCGCTGCTCAACGTCGCCAACTGGCGCTTCCTGGTGCACGGCACCAGCTATGCCGACCTGTTCGCCGCCCCGTCGCCGCTGAACCACTTCTGGTCGCTGGCCATCGAGGAGCAGTTCTATCTGGTCTTCCCGGTGGTGGTCTTCCTCGCGTTGCGGCTGCCGAAGCGGATCCGGGTCCCTGCCATTGCGCTGATCGTTTCCGCGGCGCTCGAGTGGTCGGCCCACGAGGCGTCAGTGGCAGGTAGCTTCAACCGTTTCTACTACGGCACCGACGCGCGCATGGCGGAGCTGCTCGTCGGCGTCATTGCTGCCTTGGCGCTCTACTACTGGCGGGTCAGCGTGCCGCGCCCGGCGGGGCTGCAGCGCTTCGGCGTGATGTTGCTGGCCGCCGCCGGACTCGTGACGATCGTCGTCGGCGCGATGACCTATCGCAACGGCGGATCGAGCTACCAGCACGGCGGCGCGTTCCTGATCGCGCTGGCGACGGCGGCCCTGATCATCGGCGCGCTCGAGGGATCCAACGGCGTCGCCCGGCTGTGCTCGATACGCCCGCTCGTCTACGTCGGCAAGATCTCCTACGGCGCCTACCTCTATCACTGGCCGATCTTCGCGCTTTCCGGCAAGCACTGGGGCCCGCTGCACGGCACGTCCCTCGGTCTCGCCCAGCTGGCGAGCAGCTTGCTCCTGGCAGCCGTCTCCTTCCGCTACCTCGAGGCTCCGATCCAGCGCCGGCGCTTCGCCCCGACCCGGCGGGCCATGCTTCGCGGCTGGACGGCGGCAATCGCCGGGGCCGCCGCCATCACCCTTGTCCTCGGCGTCATTCACCCCGTCCACGGCCCGTCGCGCTTTGCCGGCGCGAGCACCGGCCTGCAGATTCCAGCGGAAGTGAAGGCCAAGCCCGGCACGGTCGTGGCGCGTACCAACGCCGCCGACCGGCCGCTGCGGGTGCTCGTGACGGGAGATTCCACCGCCGAGGTCATGGCGAATGCCCTGGTGGCTTATCAGAACGCCCACCCGCAGGCGCTTCAGGTACTCAATCTCAGCCTGCCTGGATGTCCAATCACGCCAACGAGCTACATTCGAAATTATTCGGGTGAGTCAGGCCAGAATGTCACGCTCTGCGGCGGCTGGGGGGAGACGTTCCCGGCCCAGATCGCGAAATTCAAGCCTGACGTCTCACTCGTCTTTCTCTCTGTCATGGAGGAGACGGACCAGCGCACCCAATCAGGGAACTGGGACAACCTGCTTGACCCTGCTTACCGGGTACAACAGGAAAGTGCATTCGACACGCTGATCAAGGAACTCACGGCGACCGGCGCACCTGTCGCCTGGGCTGATGCGCCCTACTTCAAGTTCCAGCTCGACCTGCCGTGGATCAGCGACAACCCCCAGCGCACTGACGTCCTCAACGGGATGTTCCGCGAGGTCGTCGCGCGCCATCCGAACGTCAAGCTGCTGGACTACGCCTCCAAGCTGAACAAGCCGGACGATCTCGTGAACACCGTCATCCGGCCGGACGGAATCCACATGAGCCCGGCCTATGCCGAGGGGCTGGCCAAAGCCTGGCTACTCCCGCTGCTGGACAAGGACTACAGCCCGCATCCGAAAGCCTGTGGAACCGCGACGTCGCTACCGTGCGGCAATGCCAAGCCGTAGAGGCGCGGGAGAGATCGCGCTTGGTCTGGTGCTGCTCGGTGTCCTGGTCGGACTGGCGCTGGTGGCCCAGGATCACTGGAAGCAGGGGCTCAGCCTGATGGGTGTGACCTTGCTCGGGGCGGCGGTGCTGCGCCTGGTGTTGCCGCCCAGCCGGCTCGGGCTGCTGGTGGTCCGCAGCCGGCCCTTCGACGTCGCCGCACTCACGCTGCTCGGTGCCGCCATCCTCGGGGTGACATTCCAGGTGCCGCTGCCGCACCAGTGATTGCCCTGCCAAAACACCGGAATTAGCGATCCGCTGACGTCCTCGACGGTCGCGTATATCGTCGCAAATCGGACCGTTTCACATGTGTTTCCCTAACAAATTCGGCCAATCGATATCGGATCAGCCGTTCGGCGTACCTTTGTCCGCAGTCAGGAAATGGCTACTGCTGGGGGCGTAATGGCCGAGCAAGTGTGCGAAGCATCGAATCCGGTGAGCCCGCATCGGGAGCCGCCTCCGAGCCTCGGCATGGTCGCCCATATCTGGGGCGGTCACCTCGAATTGACGGACAGCCCTGAACAGGCTGAGCAACCTGGCGAGGTCGCGGTCTCCGCCAGAGTCGACTGACTGCCGGGTGTCGCCGTTTGGGTAGCCTCGGGGCATGGCGACTTCTCCGGTAAAGGTCACGGTCACCGGCGCTGCCGGGCAGATCGGTTACGCGTTGCTCTTCCGCATTGCCGCGGGTCATTTGCTCGGGCCTGACGTGCCGGTCCGCCTGTCGCTGCTGGAGATCGCCCCGGCGCTCAAGGCCGCTGAGGGCACCGCGATGGAGCTCGACGATTGCGCTTTTCCACTGCTTTCCGGCATCGACATCACCGATGACGCCAAGACCGCCTTCGACGGCGCCAATGTGGCCCTGCTCGTCGGGGCGCGCCCGCGCACCGCAGGCATGGAGCGCGGCGACCTGCTGGCGGCCAACGGCGGGATCTTCGGCCCGCAGGGCAAAGCGATCAACGCCGGCGCCGCCTCCGACATCAAGGTGCTCGTGGTCGGCAACCCGGCCAACACCAACGCCCTGATCGCCCAGCAGAACGCGCCTGACGTCCCGGCCGACCGTTTCACGGCCATGACCCGGCTCGACCACAACCGGGCGCTCAGCCAGCTCGCCGCGAAGCTCTCCGTGCCCGTCACCGAGATCAAGAAGATGACCATCTGGGGCAACCACTCGGCCACCCAGTACCCCGACCTCTACACCACCGAGGTCGGCGGGAAGTCCGCGGCCGAGCAGGTCGATGAGGCGTGGCTGCGCGACACGTTCATCCCCACGGTCGCCAAGCGCGGCGCGGCGATCATCGAGGCGCGTGGTTCCTCCTCCGCCGCCTCTGCGGCTAACGCCGCCCTTGACCACGTCTTCGACTGGGTGAACGGCACCGAATGGACCTCCTCGTCGGTGGCGTCCGACGGCTCTTACGGGGTGCCTGAGGGGCTCATCTCCTCGTTCCCGTGCCGGGCTTCCGGCGGCGCCTGGGAGATCATCCAGGGCGTCGACATCAACGACTTCTCCCGCTCGCGGATCGACGCGTCGGTGAAGGAGCTCGACGAGGAACGCACCGCCGTCCGCGAGCTCGGTCTCATCTGAGCCGATCATGCGCCTACCCTGATCGGGTGGACGCCTGCCATTTGCCCCCCAATGGGTGCAGTCGGCTCTGCCTGCAGCCATGAGCGTCTGGCTGAACGTCGCGGTCGTCGTCGCGCTGATCCTCATCGAGGGCCTGTTCGTCGCGGCCGAGCTGGCGCTGGTGTCGCTACGCGAGGGCCAGGCCCGCGCGCTGGCCGAGACCGGGCGGCGCGGGCAGAAGGTCGTCAAGCTCGTCACGAATCCGAACCGCTTCCTCGCCGCTGTTCAGCTCGGCGTCACCCTGACCGCTCTGCTGTCGAGCGCCTTCGGCGCCGTGACGATCTCCAAGCAGGCGGCCACGGGGCTGCGCAATGCCGGTCTCGGCAAGGGGCTCGCCGACGTGCTCGGCTTCCTCGGAGTCACGATCGTCATCACCTTCGTGACCCTCGTGGTCGGTGAGCTGGCCCCGAAACGCCTGGCATTGCAGCGAACTGAGCGCATCAGCCTGGCCTTCGCGCCTACCCTCGATCTGATCGCCCGCGCGTCGCGGCCGGTGATCTGGCTGCTGTCGGCGTGTACGAACGGACTCGTCAAGCTGCTCGGCGGTGATCCTTCGGCCGGCAAGGAATCCATCTCCGAAGAAGAGCTACGCGGGCTCGTCGCCGCGCACGAGACGCTCGGGGTCGAGGAGCGGCAGATCCTCGATGAGGTCTTCGAGGCCAGCACCCGGCTCGTGCGAGAGGTCCTGGTGCCGCGTACCGAGGTGACCTTCCTCGACGCCGGCCAACAGGTCGGCCGCGCCTTCGAGGAGACCAGCGAGCTGCCCCACTCGCGCTATCCGGTGGTGCGCGGTTCGGTCGACGACGTGGTCGGCTTCGTGCACATCCGCGATCTGGCGCTCGCGGGCCGCAGCCGGCTGACGGTCGGCCAGCTCGCCCGTCCCGTCACCTTCATCCCGTCGAGCCTCAGCGTCCTGACCGCCCTGTCCCAGCTGCGCCGCGAAGGTCACCACCTGGCGATGGTCGCCGACGAGTACGGCGGTATCGCCGGCATCGTGACCCTCGAGGACCTGATCGAGGAGCTGCTCGGCGAGATTCGCGACGAGTACGACCCCGCTGTCGCGGCAACCCGGCTCGTGGTCGGCGGCGATCTCGAGGTCGACGCCTTGCTCAACCTCGACGAGTTCCACGAGGCCACCGGAATCCGGCTGCCCGACGGGCCTTACGAGACTGCTGCCGGCTACGTCCTCAAGTCGCTGGGGCATTTGCCCACCGTCGGCGAGGCCGTCGAACTCGATGGGGTACGGCTGACCGTCAGGGCGCTGGACGGCCGGCGGATCGAGCGGCTGCGGGTCTCGCTGGCGCCGGAAACGCCACAACCCCCGGATCCAATGGCGGAAGGGTCCGGGGGAGAGCGTCCGGCGCCGTTGCCGGTAGGTGATGGGGCTGGGAAGGGCTAGCGAATCAGGGGCAGGCGGATAGGGGCCAGCAGGGTGTCAGCTCCGGCTGGCGGCACCGGCGAGCGACTTGAGCGCCCGCAGCTGCAGGGAACGGACGGCGGCGTCCTGACGGCCCATCGCAACGGCGGTCTCGCGGACGGAGCGCTCCCCGAGAAAGCGGAGCTCGAGGCACTGGCGCTGGGCCGGCGGGAGGGTGGCGAGCGCGTCGCGCAGCCGTTCGGCCTCGACGAGGTCGATGACGATGTCGTCGGCGCCGCGCTGCGGGGCTACCTGAGCGAAGATCGCCGGGTCCTCGGCGGCAAGCTCGCGGCGGTTACGAGCCAGCGACCAGTAGTCGGCGGCCAGGTTGCGGGCGATGACGAGGACCCACGCGACCGGGTCGGTGCCCTGCCAGCGGAACTGCTGCAGTGAGCGCCAGGCGCGAAGGAACGTCTCGTTGACCAGATCGTCGATCTGGCTGCTCGGCACCCGACCGGTGAGCTGACGGCGGACGCGGGGCTCGCAGCGGTGGTAGATCTCGCTGAAGGCTCCGGCGTCTCCGTTTTGTGCGGCATTAAAGACCTCGCGCAGGGTGGCCGAGGCACTAACCTGCGCGGCGTCGGAACTGTCGATCGATGCGGTGGCGGACATGTAACGATCGTTGCTTTTTCCCGCCCCGCAATCGTCCCCCGGTTGGATGAACTTGCGATACGGCCGTTCGCACTAAACGGCGTACTCCACTCGCCACGCCGACTTTCACGGCCCGCCGGAACAGCCGCCACATCAGCGCCGGCGGCAAGGTCCCGCGGCCGAGACCGACCTCGACGAGAGCGTCCATCGCCGCCGTGTCGCGGCTGGCAAGAGCGAGGCCGGCATCGAACAATTCAGGGGATCGCGAGAGCCGCGAAAGTACCGACGTCGTCGCGAGATGCAGCCCGAGTTCGCGGCGCAGAGCGCGGCGATACACGGCGCCTGCTGCCGCCCCACCGGGGCTCAACGCGGCCTCGCCGGCGAGCTTGCCGGACAGCACGGCGTAGTAAATCCCTTCTCCTGTAAGGGGATTGATGAGTGATGCGGCATCGCCGGCGAGCAGCACGCGGCCGTTGGGCTGGCGGGGCCGGAACGTCGACAGCGGCAGTGGATGGGCCCGCAGCGTTGGTGGATCGGCCGGCTGCTCGGGCAGCAGCGCTGCCAGCGGTCCCTCGAGCGCGCTGCGGCCAGAACCCTCTGCTTGCCGCTCGGCGAGGCTCGAGCGGAGCATCCCGAAGCCGACATTCGCCCGCCCTTCGTGGCCGGGGCCGCCGATGGGAAACGACCAGGCGTACGCGGGCCAGCCGGCCGCGACCATCTCGATGAGTTGCTCCGGTTCCCCGTCGGTTCCGGCCGCTCCTGTCCCCGGCGCCGGCGCCCGGTCCGCGTAGCCGCGCATCGCGATGGCACACGTCTGCGGCGGGTTGGCCGGCAGCTTCAGCAGCCGGCGGATTGCCGAATTGGCGCCGTCGGCGGCGATCACGACCTTGGCCGTCAGGTCGGGCGCCAGTTCGACGCTGTCGGAGGTGACAGTCATGCTGCGGATCCGGCGCTGGATCAGCTCGGCGCCGCGCACCACCGCCGCGTCGACCAGACGCGCGTCGAACACCTTCCGGGGGATGCAGTACGCCGCCTCCGGCGGCTCGGCGAGCACCTCGCGTCCGAGCGGGCTGCGCAGCCGCAGCCGCCGGACGGGTTCGAAGTCTCGTGCCGCATCCGGGACCCCGAGCGCCTCGAGCACGTGTAACGCCTGCGGCGCAATTCCATCGCCGCACGCCTTGTCCCGTGGAAAACTGGCTGCATCGACGAGGGCCACCCGCGCCCGCGGGTTGGCTTGCAGGGCGGCTAATGCGGCTGCGCTACCGGCCGGGCCGGCGCCGACGATGATGAGGTCGTAGCGGGGGCTAGCGGTCCCGCCAGCGGCTTGCGTAGCCTCACCCGGGCGTGGATCGGAGCGGGGCACCCCTGGCAGTCTGCCAAGAACCGGCGGCGACCGAAGCGGCTACGCAGCGGTGGATCTGAGAGGGTGTGAACGTGATGAGTGCGGCCTCGTCCGGCGCGCAGGAGCGGGTGCTCTCGGGCATCCAGCCGACGGCGGACTCTTTTCATCTCGGGAACTACCTGGGTGCGCTGCGCCAGTGGGTCGCCATGCAGGACGAGTTCGAGACCTTCTACTTCATCGCCGACCAGCACGCGACCACCGTTGCCTACGACCCTGACCTGCTGCGGCGCCGGGTACGGGTGGCTGCGGCGCAGCTGCTGGCGCTCGGGGTGGAGCCCGAGCGCTCGACGGTTTTCGTGCAGAGTTCGATCCCCGAGCATTCGCAGCTGACCTGGCTGCTCAGCTGCCTGACCGGCTATGGCGAGGCCAGCCGGATGACGCAGTTCAAGGACAAGAGCGCGCGCGGCGAGCTGGGCGGCTCCACGGTCGGACTCTTCACGTATCCCATCCTGCAAGCTGCCGACATCCTGATGTATCAGCCTAAGTACGTGCCGGTCGGTGAGGATCAGCGCCAGCACCTGGAGCTCACCCGCAACCTCGCCGAGCGGTTCAACAGCCGATTCGGCGAGCTGTTCGCCATCCCCGAGCCCTACATTCCCAAGGCGACCGCGAAGGTGCTCGACCTTGCCAATCCCGACAAGCAGATGAGCAAGTCGGCGGCGTCACCGGCCGGGCTGCTGAACCTGCTCGAGGAGGCGGGGAGCCTTCGCAAGAAGGTGCGCAGCGCGGTTACTGACAGCGGGCGGGAGGTGGCGTACGACCCCGCGCAGAAGCCAGGTGTGACCAACCTGCTCACGATCGGGGGCGCTTTGACGGGGGTCAGTGGAGAGGAGTTCGCGGTGGCCTACGCCGGCCGGGGTTACGGCGATCTGAAGAAGGACGTGGCAGAGATCGTTGTCGAGTTCGCCGGTGGGGTACGCGAACGCACCGAGAAGTGGCTGGCGTCGGACGAACTCAGTGACGTGCTGGCGCAGGGCGCGAAGCGGGCGCGGTCGATCGCGGCTCCGCTGCTCGCCGAGGTCTACGAGCGAGTGGGGTTCGCGGTGCCCGGGTCCCGGGCGTGACGGGCTCGGTCGGGGTCACCATCGAACTCCCGGAGCCGTACGGCAGTGAGCTCGCTGCCTGGCGCGCACGGCTGGGGGATCCGTCAGCAGAGAAGATCCCGCCGCACATCACGCTGCTGCCCCCGACCGCCGTTGACGGTGACGTGCTCACCAAATTCGTCGACCATCTGCACGCGGTCGCGGCCGCGCACCAGCCGTTCCGCATCCGGCTGTTGGGCACCGGCACTTTCCGTCCCGTCTCGCCGGTGGTGTTCGTCGCGGTGGTCGACGGTGGTGAGGCATGCGCCGCGGTGCAGGCCGACGTGCGTTCCGGGCCGATCGCCCGCGAGCTGCACTTCCCGTACTACCCGCACGTCACCGTCGCGCATGATCTTCCGGAAGATCGGCTCGACTTCGCGTTCACGGCACTCGCCGAATACGAGGCGGAATTCCAGGCCGAGGGCTTTGCCCTTTTCGAGCGCGACCGGGAGGGCTACTGGCATCCGGGCCGCGAATTTCGTTTCGGTCTTCCCAATGGCGCGCACTAACAGGCGCTAATCGGCGAGCGCGGCGTCGACCGCCGCTTGCACGTGCAGCGCGGTCGTCGCAAAGAGCGGCACCGGGCTGTCGCCGTCATCGATGAGCAACTCGATCTCGGTGCAGCCCAGCACGATCCCTTGGGCGCCGGCCTCGACGAGCCGCCCGATGATCTCGCGGTAGACCTGACGCGACGGCTCCCGGGTCATCCCGAGGCACAGCTCGTCATAGATGATCCGGTGGACCTCGCCGCGGTCGTCAGCATCCGGGATGAGTACCGACAGCCCATGCACTGCGAGCCGGTCACGGTAGAAGGCCTGCTCCATGGTGTACGCCGTCCCCAGCAGTCCGACGGTGCTGATCCCGGCGCGGGTGACAGCCTGTGCGGCGACATCGCCGAGATGAAGGAGCGGAATCGAGATGGCCGCCTGCACTTGGTCGGCCACCTTGTGCATGGTGTTGGTGCACAGCACGAGGAGCTCGGCGCCACCGGCTTGCAGTCCCTGAGCCAGCGCCGCCAGCTGATGCGCCGCCTCGGCCCAGTCACCCCGTTCCTGCAGCACCTCGATGTCGGCGAAGTCGACGGAAGCGAGCAAACAGCGAGCGGAATGGGTGCCGCCGAGCCGCTCGCGTACCAACTCGTTGGCGAGGCGGTAGTACTGCGCGCTGCTCTCCCAGCTCATCCCGCCGAGCATGCCGATCACCTTCATGTCACGGCTCCCAGACGGCGAGCAGTCCCCGATTGAGCACCAGCACAGCCGCCGTCGCCAGGGCCGCCCCCGGGTGGCCGCTGCCCCATAACGCGAACACGGCCAGCGCGAAGAACGCCACCTGTGCGAACGCGACGGCGGCACGCGGAAGCTGGAACTCGGGCTTGGGTGACAGGAATGCGCCCCACAGCAGCGCGGCGACGACGGGCAACGCGATCATCAAGAGCAGCCGGGTGGCGTCGTTCGCCCCCATGGTCCACCCCCAGAAAGCGAAGGCGACGAGCGCCACCAGTTCCAGGAGGAAGGCGAGCGCCAGGTTGCCTCCCTTGAGCGCGCCGATCACCGTGGCACCCTTCTCGCGTGCTGAGGGCTCATCTTCAGCGACAACCCACACGGAGCACGAACGATTTCCGCGGCGACCAGGGGAGTTCGGCGGCCCCGGGGAGCGCTCCAGTACGGCGGCACGTGGTGCTCGCGGAGGGCAGATGGTCATGTTTGTCTGACCAACATGACCACGCACAACGTGGCGGACGCCAAAGCGCATCTGTCGCAGCTGCTCGATGCGGCTTTGAAGGGCGAGGACGTCATCGTCGCGTGTGCTGGCAAGCCGCTGGTCCGGCTCGTGCCGGTGAACGCGCCCGCCGCTCGCGTTCTGGGCTTCCTCGACCTGCCCTCGCCCGATGAACGATTCGATCCGCTCGACGAGACCGAACTCGCTTCCTGCTCGTGACGATCCTGCTGCTGGACACCCACGCCTAGGTGTGGGCCCTTAGCGCCCCCGACCGTCTGTCCGGCCGCGCCCGGACCGCGATCGAGGCACCGGGCAACGCCGTGCTTGTCTCCGCCGCGACCGCGTGGGAGATGGCGATCAAGCACCGAGCCGGCAAGTGGCCGGAAGCCGAGCTCTTGCTGGCCCAGCACGACGACCTCACGAGCAGACTCGGCGCGCGGTCGCTCGGCGTCTCCGCAGCCGTCACGATCCGCGCGGGGAACCTCGACTGGGACCATTCCGACCCGTTCGACCGGATGCTTGCCGCCCAGTCGCTCCTCCACCAGGCCGCTGGTGACCCGCGACGAAGCGCTCGGTCACCTGCGCGGACTGACCATCATCTGGTGAGGACGCGCCGCCGAGCCGGCAGCAGAGCGCTAGGGCTTCACCGGAAAGAACAGGTGTGTCACGCGGTCACCCTGGATGCAGACCGTCGGGTCACCGAGCGGGAAGTCCCGGCCGGCCGCCGTGCCGAAGAACGGCCGTCCCCCGCCCATGACCACCGGCACCAGATCCACCGCGACGCCGTCGAGCAAGCCGAGCTCGAGGCACTGCCGGGCGATGGTGCCTGCAGCGATCGCCACGGTGCGCTCACCGGCGATCTCCTGCGCCTTCGCCACTGCCGCCTCGATCCCGTTGGTGACGAAGTGGAACGGAGCGTCCGGGTGGGCAGCGATCCAGGCCTCGGGCACCTGATGGGTCGCGACGACGACGGGCATGTCCATGGTGTGCCGCCCGCCCCATCCGTCGGTGAAGTCGAACAGCGTCCGGCCGCAGACGAACGCACCGAGGTCGGCGACCCACTGCCGCCAGTACTCGGCGCTCTGCGGGCTCACGTGAAACGTCATTCCCTCGGTCGCTGTGGGGATGGCCACGTCGCCGTTGTCGAGCCAGTCGAACAACTGCCCGATGGTGTTGTCGTGCTTGGCGATGTAGCCGTCCAGCGACATCGACGCCGACGCAATGAGCTTGCCCATGGGGGTTCCCTCCAGTCGCAAACAGCCTGTTGCCCAGTACGACGACGGCGGCCGCCGGGACTCATCGGCAGGCGCCCGGCGACCGCGAGGTCCCGTGGCAGTTAGGTTCACACGCAAACCCCACGCCGTCTGGAGAAGGGTGCCGCTGTGGCTGGAGCGTCGGAGACCGCGGAGCGCTATCGCAATGTGGCTGGACAGTTCACCGAGCGCGTACGGGCCGTTCCTGCCGACGCGTGGGACAACCCCGCGCCGTGCGAGGGTTGGGTCGCGCGCGACGTGGTGGGCCATCTCGTCGGGTGGGTGCCGGACTTCCTCTCGCGCTGGGATGTCGAGCTCAAGGGCGGGCCTTCTGCGCAGGCCGATCCGGTGGGTGCCTGGACGCGGCTCAGCGATGGCGTCCAGGCTGCGCTCGACGATCCGCAGGCTGCCGTCCGCCAGGCCGACAGCCCGATGGGCCGTCGCTCGCTGCAGGACATCGTCGACATGATCGTGATCAACGACGTCCTCATCCACACCTGGGATATCGCCCGTGCGGCGGGTCTGGACGAGACGCTCGACCCGGCCGAGGTCGCGCGGATGTCCGGAGGTTTCCTGCAGATGAGCGACGAGGCACTGCGATCCAGCGGTCAGTTCGGTCCGCGGGTCGAGGTAGCGGACGACGCGGATGCCCAGACCAAGCTGATCGCGTTCAGCGGCCGCCGGCCGTAGTCCGCGATCGCCGGTCCGGGCCGCGAAGAGAGGTCACCACCCGGCGTAGCGGGGAGTTCGCGCCGACGTGCGGGGGCCAGCCGAAGGGCGGCCAGGGCAGCGCGGTCGGCGGCGGTGGGGGAGGCGGCTCGGCGGGCCGGCGGCTGGCCATCACCAGGACGGCGGCGGCGGCGATGAGGCAACAGTCGGCGACCATCGCCAGCGGGTAGTGCAGGGGGTCGGGCGCCGCTGCCCCGGCGATGAACGTGCACGCGCTCACCGTGACGCTCGCGGCGAGGACCGGCAGCCGATGGCTGGCGGCACCGACCGCCAGCAGCACCGCGGCCACCACGGACGGGAGTAGCGGCACCCCGTAGACCATCTGGTGCAGCCGCGAGACCTGGATCGCCGGGCCGACTACGACGGCCACCGAGGCCAGGATGACGGCCACGACGGCGAGCAACGTGGCCGCGAGCAGGTGGGGTCCTTGGCGCGGCTTGGGTCTCGGCGCGGTCTTCAGCAGGCCGGTCATCGCCACCAGCACGACGACGAGTGCCACGGCCGCCCTCGGGAGCGAGGCGTTCGTGCGAGCCAGCGCCGTGTCGTAGGCGCCGCCTGGATTGGCCTGGGTGAATGCGTAGACCCGCAGGCTGTCGGCGAGCGCATAGAAACCGACACCCGCCGCGACGGCGTAGAGCAACGGCCGGTAGCGGTGGCCGTCGCGGGTGACATGCAGGCCCACTGCGGTCAGGAGCAAGAGCAACGTCGGCAGCTGGCCTGCCGCAAAGCGTCCGGTGGCGATCTCGCCTGCGAACCGCGACCCGGATTGGCCACTTGTCGGCGGGAAGAGCGAGAGGAGGCTGAGGACGAGCGCTGCCGCCGCGCTCGCGCCCGCCGCCCGATCGACGTGACGCCACCACTGCAAGGGAGGGTCGAGCGGGACCGGGACGGCAGGTTCGGCGGCCGTGGGGGCATCCTGCGGAAGCGGAGCGGCGAATCCCGGCGGAGGTGTCTCGGTGAGGTCCGGCGGACGCGGTGCCGGCAGCCCGGCTTCGCGCGGCGCCGCGGAGAAGGGTGCCGGGGAGAAGGGTGCCGCAGACGTGGGCACCGGGGAAGTGGCTGGTGGGAAGCTCAGTGCCGCAGCGATGGGCGCCGGCCGGGTCGGGGGCGCGGAGTCGGCGCTCATACCCGCAAGCGCCTCGGCGAGAGCCGCGGCCATGGCCGTGCAGGTCGGGAAGCGGTCCTTCGGGTCCTTCGCCATCGCCCGGTCGAGCACCGTCTGCACCCCGAGCGGGAGTCCGGGCCGCAGCTGCCCGAGGCGTGGCACCGGCGCCGACAGGTGCGCGTTCATCCGCGCCCAGGCGCCGTCGCCCGGGAAGGGGACGGCCCCCGTCAGCAGCTGGAAGAGCACGCAGCCGAGGGCGTACTGGTCGACCCGGCCATCCAGCGGCTGCATCTGGATCTGCTCCGGCGCGGCGTAGTCCAGGCTGGCGGCGAAGTGGCCGCTCGGGGTCAGCCCAGCCGCGTCGCCGGCACCCTTGGCGATCCCGAAATCGGTCAGGTAGACCCGATCCGGACCCCCCGGGTCGGCGGGCGTACCGAGCAGGATGTTGGCGGGCTTGACGTCGCGGTGCAGCAGGCCGTGGCGATGCGCATCGTCGAGTGCTGATGCCACGCGCGTGACCAGGTGCAGTGCCCGCGCCGTGGAGAACGGCCCGCCGGTCCGTAGCGCCGCGGCGGCGTCCTGACCCGCGACGTACTTCATGTGGATCCAGAGCTGACCGTCGGCTTCCCCGCGGTCGTAGACCGGCACGACGTTGTCGTGATCGAGGCTGGCGGCGAGGTCGGCCTCGCGCTGGAAACGCTCCCGGTAGCTGTGGTCGGAAGAGGCGGCGACAGGCAGCAGCTTGAGCGCGTCGAGCCGCGGCAGCCGCGGATGCTGGACGAGATACACCTCGCCCATGCCGCCGCTGCCGATCAGCCGGTCGATGCGAAAACCCGCGACGACCTCACCTGATTGGTGCACCGTCACCACCCTCGCACTGTCGGCCTTCACGACCGCTTCGGTCCTAGCGTAAAACCCAGGTCATATCCGCCGTGCGAGAAGCGACCGCTTGACCTCTTGGATGGCCTGCGTGACTTGGATGCCCCGGGGGCACGCTTCGGTGCAGTTGAACGTGGTGCGGCACCGCCAGACGCCCTCGCGGTCGTTGAGGATCTCGAGGCGCTGCTCGCTGACAATGTCGCGGCTGTCGAAGATGAAGCGGTGTGCGGCGACGATCGTTGCCGGCCCGACGTACTGCCTGTCGTTCCAGTACACGGGGCATGACGAGGTGCAGGCGGCGCACAGGTTGCACTTTGCGGTGTCGGAGAAGAGCTGGGCCTGCTCGGCCGATTGGGTACGTTCGCCCGCGGTCTCGCGCCCGCCCGCGACCAGCCACGGCTCGACCTCGCGGTAGGCGGCGAAGAAGGGCTCCATGTCGACGATGAGGTCCTTCTTCGCCGTCAGCCCCTTGATCGGCTCGATGGTGATCTCATCGCCGCGCTCCTCGACCAGTTCGCGGACCAGAGCCGTGCACGCCAGCCGGTTCTCGCCGTTGATACGCATGACGTCCGACCCGCACGAGCCCTGATCGCAAGCCCGCCGGAAGGCGAGCGAGCCGTCCAGGTTCCACTTCACCCAGTGCAGGGCGTCGAGCAGCCGGTCACCGTGCTGGACCGCGACCTCGTAACGCTCCCAGTGTGGTTCGGTGTCGCGTTCCGGATCGAAGCGGCGGATCTTCAGGATCACCGGCACGGTCAGTACTTCCGTTCCGTCGCGGAAAAGCGGCTCACGTCGACTGCTTTGGTCTCGATGCGAATGTCGCCGGTCGGCGAGCGATGGGCCAGCGAGTGGTGCAGGAAAAGGGCGTTGTCGCGAGCCGGATGATCAGCCCGGAAATGCGCCCCCCGCGATTCGCGGCGCTGCGCCGCTGCGGCGACGAGCACCTCCGCGGCGTCGAGCAGGAAGCCGAGTTCGATTGCCTCGGTCAGGTCGGTGTTGTAGCTGCGCCCGGGGTCGCCGACGGCGACGCGCGCGTAACGCTCCTTCAGCCGGCTGATCTGCCCGGCCGCCTGTGCCAGCGAGTCCTCGCTGCGGATGACGGAGGCGTGCTCGTCCATCGCGTGCTGCAAGGCCGCCCTGATCGGGGCCGCGCGCTCACTTCCCGACGGGTTGCGCAGGCGCTCCAGGAGCGCCGCTGCCGGTGCGGTCGGCTCCACCGCCGGCTCGGGGGGCTGGCCGGCCGCGCGGGCGTGCCCGGCGGCTTCCGTACCTGCGCGCCGCCCGAAGACGATTGCCTCCACCAACGCGTTCGCCGTCAGCCGGTTGGCACCGTGCACTGACATGCACGCCACCTCGCCTGCCGCGTACAGCCCCGGCACCGGCAGCTCATCGCGATCGAGCACGTGACCGCCGGAGGTGGTGGGGATGCCCCCCATCGCGTAGTGGGCGGTCGGGCGCACCGGGATCGGCGCCTCGGCGGCCTCGATGCCGAGCTGGGTGAGGGCCAGATCGGCTGCCGTGGCGGCCGCGCTTCCCCATCGCTCCCGCGTGAGATGGGCGAGGTCGAGGCCGACATGATCGCCTGACTGCCCCATGCCCCGCCCTTCACGGATCTCGCTGACGATCGCCCGGGCCACGATGTCGGTCGGCGCAAGCTCCTTCGCTGCGGGGGCGTAGCGCTCCATGAACGGCTCGCCATTGACACCGCGCAGGAGCGCGCCCTCGGCCCGCGCGGCCTCCGACACCAGGATCCCCAGCGGGTAGAGGCCCGTCGGGTGGAACTGGAAAAACTCCATATCCTGCAAGGGAAATCCGCTGCGGAGCGCGAGAGCAAGGGCGTCGCCGGTGGCGGCATGACCGTTCGACGTGGTCCGAAACATCCGCCCGCAGCCGCCCGTCGCGAGGATCACCGCGGGCGCCGAAAACGTGTGCAGCTCACCCGTCGCGAGGTCGTACGCGACCACGCCGGCCGCACCGGATGCCGCTGACCCGTCGGCGAAGAGCAGGTCGAGCGCGTAGAACTCGTCGAAGAATTCGACTCCGCTGCGCAGGCACTGGGCGTAGAGGGTCTGCAGCACATGGTGGCCGGTCAGCTCTCCGGCCACCGCGGCGCGCCTGGTGGCTCCGATCGGGCGCTGGTTGATCAGTCCGTCCGCAGTGCGGCTGAAGGGCACCCCGAGTCTCTCCAGCTCGCGTACGGCGTCGGGCGCCTCACGGCACATCAGCTCGGCGGCCGCCTGGTCGACCAGGTGGTCGCCGGCCGTGACGGTGTCCAGCGCATGCTGCTCCCAGCCGTCCGAGACGGGGCCGGAATTTTTCAGTGCGCCGGTATTTCCCAGTGCTGCGTTGATGCCGGCCTGCGCTGCACTCGTCGCCGAGCGGGTCGGGTGGAGCTTGCTGACCACGGCCGTCCGGGCGGTGCGGCTCGCTTCGAGCGCTGCGCGCAGGCCCGCTCCGCCGGCGCCGACGACCACCACGTCATAGCGGTGGTCGTAGCGGTGCAATGGCATGGTGCGGAGGCCTCTCGGTCGCGTCAGCTGTTGAGCGTCGGGTCGAACGTGAAGATCACGAGCGTGCCCAGCGCGACGACGAGCACCGCGGAGGCGTAGAGCAGCATCTTCAACCAGAAGCGGGTCTGGGGCCGCTCGGCGTAGTCGTTGATGATCGTGCGAAGCCCGTTCGTGCCGTGCAGTTCCGCCAGCCACAGCATGAGCAGGTCCCAGATCCGCCAGAACGGCGAGGCGTAGCGCCCGGCGACGAAACCGAAATTGATGCGCTGCACGCCGCCGTCGAGGATGTTGACGATCAGCAGGTGGCCCAGGACCAGGACGATCAGCACGATCCCGCTGATGCGCATGAAGATCCACGAGTGCATTTCGAAGTTGCTGCGGCCCCGGGCGGGCCGGGTGCGCGGCGAACGCGGCGCCTCGATCTGAAGGTCTGTCATGTCAGGAACTTCCGAACAGCTGCTTGGCCGCGTGTTCGAGCATGAAGTACGCGCCGGGCACCATCACAGCGACCCAGATCACCACGATGACCGCGAGCATCTGCTTCTGGTACTTCGCCCCGGCCGACCAGAAGTCGATCAGCATGATCCGCAGGCCGTTGAGCCCGTGGTAGAGCACCGCGCCGACGAGCCCGAGCTCCAGCAGATTCACGAACGGGTTCTTGTAGATGTCGACGACGCGGTCATACGAATTCGGCGAGACCCGCAGCAGCGCCGTGTCCAGCACGTGGGCGAACAGGAAGAAGAAGACCAGCACCCCGGTGATGCGATGAGCGACCCACGACCACATGCCCCGCCCGCCGCGGTAGAGCGACCCCCGGGATCGGGAGCGGGCGGGCCGGGCTGACGGTGCTGGCCCTGCGGACATAGCCGGATCGTAACGATCGAGGCTTACCGGCCGCCGATTCAGTCCGCCTGCCGCCGCTTGGCCCGGTACATGTCGGCGTCCGCCTCGTGCAGCAACGCCGACGCGTCAAGGCCGACAGAGGTGCTGTGCGCGGTGCCGACGGAGGCGACGACGGTCAGGTCGCCGATCGGGGGGCGCAGCGCCTCGCGTACGCGTTCGGCCAGGGACAGCGCGTCCGGCGCCGGAAGTCCCTCGGCCACCACCGCGAACTCATCACCGCCGAGGCGCGCCACGGTGTCAGCCGGTCGCACGGCCGAACGCAGCCGGCGGGCGACCTCGACGAGCACCCGATCGCCCTCGCCGTGACCGAAGGTGTCGTTCACCTCTTTGAAGTCGTCGAGGTCCAGGTAGAGGACGGCGACCCCGCCCTTTTCCCGCACCACCGCGCGTACGGCCTGTTCGAGCCGGTCGGTGAGCAGCATGCGGTTGGGCAGCCCGGTCAGCGGGTCGTGAAGCGCCCGGTGCGCCAGCCGCGCCTCGTTCTCCCGCCGTTCCGTGATGTTCATCAGATGTAAGACGAGCATCTTCGGCTCGCCGGGCAGCGGAGCGACCGATCCCTGCACCCAGACGAGTTCGCCGCTGCCCCGCTCCAGGCGCCACTCCTTCGGCTCGACCGCTTGATCCTTCTCGGCGACGGTGCGCAGCAGGGCCCGTACGGCATCCCGGTCGTCGCGATGCACCAGACGCAGGCTCGAACGTCCGACCAGCACGCGCGGATCGTCGGCGACGAGCTCACCCAGCGCCGGGTTGGCGTCGAGCACCACGCCGACCGGATCGATGAGCAGCATGGCGATCGGCGCCTCGTGGAAAGCGGCCGAGAAGCGCTGCTCGGCAGCCCACATGGCCTGCTCGCTCTCGTGGCGCGCGGTGACGTCGCGGACGACGACCATGATCGCGGGCCGGCCCTCGTACTCGATGCCGGCGGCCGCCGTCTCGATCGGGATGGTGAGATTGTCGGTGAGGCGGATCAGCTGGCCCTCGACGTAGGGCAGGCGTTGGGCAGGCGCAAGGCCGCCGTACCGCTTGGTCATCGGCCCCCGCACCGGCGGCGGGACAACCTCGATCGCCGGCTTGCCCTGCAGCTCTTCGAGATCGCGGGCGCCGATGAGGCTGAGGGCCTGCTGGTTGGCGAAGACGAACAGGCCGTCCTGGATGACGGCGATCGCATCGGGAGAGAGTTCGACCAGCGCGCGGTAGCGCTCTTGGGAAGCGCGTAGCTCGTCCACGATCACCCTCTCTCCCGGTCGATTTGTTCCCGGTCCGGCTCATTTGATGACTGTCAGTGGAAGGATCTGCTGCTGACGAAACGTTGGGTGGCCGGGCACATGATCCGACGGAATGCGGTCACGACGGGAACCACCTCTGCAGATAGCGTTCAGCAGGTGGCGGCACCGAACGCACAGCTGATCCGCGAGGCTCCGAAAGTCCTCCTGCATGATCATCTCGACGGGGGATTACGGCCCGGGACAATTGCCGAATTGGCGCAACTTACCGGTTACTCAGGGTTGCCCGCTATGGATGTCACCCGGTTGACGGAATGGTTCCACGGGGCTGCGGCCGCCTCCGGTTCGCTGGATCGCTATCTGGAGGCCTTCACTCACACCGTCGCGGTCATGCAGACCGAAGAGGCGCTGGTGCGCGTGGCGCGGGAATGCGCCGAGGATCTGGCGTCGGACGGCGTCGTCTACGCCGAGGTGCGTTTTGCTCCGGAGTTGCACGTCGATTCGCTCGAGCTGCCGCAGGTCGTCGAGGCCGTCCTGGAGGGCTTCCGGCAGGGCACGCAGGGCACGGCGCTGACGGCGCGGGTGCTGCTGACCGCGATGCGTTCGGCGGCGCGCTCGCGGGAGATCGCTGAGCTGGCAGTCCGCTACCGCGACCAGGGAGTGGCGGGCTTCGACATCGCGGGCCGTGAGGCGGGCCATCCACCGACCCGCCACCTCGACGCTTTTCAGCTGATGGCCCGGGAAAACGGGCACTTCACGATTCACGCGGGAGAAGGGTTCGGGTTGCCGTCCATCTGGGAGGCGATCCAGTGGTGCAACGCCGACCGGCTCGGCCACGGCGTGCGCATCGTCGACGACATCAAGATCTCGGTCGACGGTGAGGTGAGCCTCGGCAAGCTGGCGGGCTACGTCCGCGACACCCGGGTTCCGCTGGAGATGTGCCCGACGTCCAATGTGAATACGGGCATCTGCGCGTCGATCGCGGAGCATCCGATCGGCTTGCTTGCGGGGCTCGGATTTCGCGTCACGGTCAACACCGACAACCGTCTGATGAGCAACGTGATCCTGTCCGAGGAGCTGCACAAGGTGGCCGAAGCGTTCGACTACGGCTGGGAAGAGCTGCGTTGGTTCACCGTCAACGCCATGAAGTCGGCCTTCCTGCCATTCGGCGAGCGGCTCGTGCTCATCAACGACGTCATCAAGCCGGGCTTCGCCGAGCTGATGGCCCGCGACTCATGAGCCCCGTGAGCGGGCCGTGCTGGCTCACCGGCGATGACCCGCTGATGACCGCGTATCACGACCAGGAATGGGGACGGCCCGTCACCGGTGAGCGCGGGCTCTATGAGCGGATGTGCCTGGAGGGCTTTCAATCCGGCCTGTCGTGGCGGACGGTGCTGGCGAAGCGGCCCGCCTTCCGGGAGGTTTTCGCCGGATTCGAGCCGGAGCGGGTGGCGGCGTTCGGGCCGGACGACGTCGATCACCTGCTGCTCGATGCCCGGATCATCCGGCACCGTCGCAAGATCGAGGCGACGATCACCAACGCGCAGGCGCTGCTCGCGCTGCACCAGTCCGGCACGCAGTTGCGCGATCTGTTCTGGGGCTACGCGCCCGCACCCTCCAAGGCCCGCAAACCTGCGGCGCTGTCGGAGTTGCCGGCGACCACGCCCGACGCGACGGATCTCTCCAAACGCCTGCGAAAGCTGGGTTTTGCGTTCGTCGGCCCGACCACGGCTTACGCCGCGATGCAGGCGTGCGGCATCGTCAATGACCACCTGACCGACTGCCCGTTCCGGGCCGAGGTAGACAAGCAGCGGCGTGAGGCGCTCACCAGGTTGGGCACGCGCCGGCGTTAGGGCTGGCAGGCTTCGCAGCGTGGACGTTCTCGTGGTCGACCATCCGCTCGCTGCCGTGCGACTGACGCTGCTGCGGGACGAGGGGCACGACCGGGCCGTTTTCCGCGCTGCGCTGAGCGATCTGGCGACGATGCTGGTGTACGAAGCCACCCGCGATCTGCACCGCGTCTGCATCGAGGTGCGCACGCCGATCACCATCACCGAGGGCGCGGTGATCTCCGAACCACCCCTGCTCGTACCCGTCCTGCGCGCCGGGCTCGGCATGGCCGAGGCCGCGTCGGCGCTGCTGCCCGAGTCCCAGATGGGCTTCGTCGGCCTGGCCCGCGACGAGCAGACGCACGAGTCGCGGGCGTACCTGGAGTCGATTCCCGACGACCTCTCGGGCCGCACCGCCATCGTGCTGGACCCGATGATCGCGACCGGTGGCTCGCTGATGCATTGCGTACGTCTGCTCTCCGAACGCGGCGCGCAGGAGGTCATCGTCGTCTGCGTGCTCGCCGCGCCCGAAGGTCTGGAACGGCTGCGGGCGAGCGGTCTCAACGTCCGGGTGGTCACCGCCGCCATCGACGAGCGGCTCGACGAGAACGCCCACATCGTGCCGGGTCTGGGTGACGCGGGGGACCGGCAGTTCGGCGCGGTCTGACGCTTTAGCGCTGCTGCGGAATGGTCAGCTCAGCAACGGCAGGAGTTCACCACTGAGCCGGGCGAGCTGATCGGCGGCGCCACGGCGAGCGGCAGCGACATCACGCGAGACGATCTCGGCCGGCGTCACGACTTCCAGGTACGCCTTCAGCTTCGGCTCGGTTCCGCTCGGCCGGATCACGATCCGTCCTCCTGCGAGTTGTAGCCGGACGCCTTCGGTCGGCGGCAGCCCGTCGCGCGGATGGCTGAGATCGTGTGCACTGTGCACGCGCGTCCCGCCGAGCTCGGGAGGCGTGGAGCTGAGCAGCCATTCGACCACGCGGGCGCCGGCGCGTGGGTCAGTGTGCCGCACGGAGAGCTGCTTGGTCGCGAAAAGCCCTATTTCGCAGGCGATCTCGTCGAGCCGGTCGCGCAGCGTGCGTCCGGACCGCTTGAGGGCGGCCGCAAGTTCGGCGATGGCCAGCGCTGCGCTGATGCCGTCCTTGTCACGTACGACATCCAGGCCGACGGCGTAGCCGAGCGCCTCCTCGTACGCGAAGACGAGCTCCGGGCCGCCGGCTCTGGCGAGCCACTTGAAGCCGGTGAGCGTGGTCGTGGCATCCGCGTCGCGGGCGGCGGCGAGAGCGTGAAGGGCCGAGGAGGAGACGATGGTGGTCGCGACGAGCGGCCGGCCTTGCCGCGGCCTTCGGGTGAGGATGTGGTCGGCGAGCAGCAGCCCAACCTCGTCGCCGGTCAGCAACCGGCCGCCGGTAGCTACGGAGCAGCGGTCGGCGTCGGGGTCGTTGGCGATCGCGATGTCGGCGCCTGCGCGTGCGGCGAGCGCGAGAAGCAGGTCGGTGGCGCCGGGTTCTTCGGGGTTCGGGAACGTGACCGTCGGGAAGTCAGGGTCTGGTTCGGCTTGCTGAGGGACGACGTCGGGGACGGCAAATCCGGCTTGGGCAAAGGCTTTTCGCATCACCGCACCGCCGACCCCGTGCAGCGGGGTGTACGCGATGCGCACGCTCCGATCGGCGACCAGCGAGAGGCTCGTGACCGCGTCCAAGTACTGGCGAAGGATCTCGGGGCCGAGCGTCACGTACGCGTCCGAGAGCTGCACCTGCGACGCGGCTGGCGCGCTCGCGATCGCGGCTTCGATGAGCGCGTCCTGCGGCGGGACGATCTGCGCGCCGGCGAGGTACACCTTGTAACCGTTGTCCTGCGCGCGATTGTGGCTCGCCGTCACCATGACGCCGGCGTCGGCGCTTCGGGCGCGGGCGGCATACGCGAGCACCGGGGTCGGGAGCGCTTCTCCGAGCAGCTCGACGCGTAGCCCCGCGGCGGCCATCACACGGGCGCTGTCGGCGGCGAATTCGTGGCTGTGGTGGCGGGCGTCGTAGCCGATCACGACGTGGGGCGCGGGCCCGCTCTGGCGCAGGAACGCCGCCAACCCGGCGGCGGCGCGGCGGACCACGGCGACGTTCATCCCATTCGGCCCCGCGCGCATCGGCCCGCGCAGCCCGGCGGTGCCGAACGTCAGAGGCCCGGCGAAACGATCGGCCAGCGCGGCTTCGTCTCCGGCGTCCAGCAACCCCTGCAACTCCGCACGAGCGGCAGCGTCCGGGTCGCCGGCGATCCACTCGGCGACCTGCTCGTTCACCTCGGATCCAGTGCGCGCTTGCGGTTCTGGTCGGTTTCACCCTCGAAAAGCGACCAATTCCTCAAGTCCTGGGACGGGTTCACAGGCGGCGGACGACCTCCGCGAGCAGGGCGCCCATGCGGGGAGCCGCAGCGCGGCCGACGGCGAGGACGTCGGTGTGCTCGATCTCCTCTCCGGACAGGCCGGCCGCGAGGTTCGTGACGAGCGAGAGGGCAAGCACCTCGACCCCCTCGGCGCGGGCCGCTATCGCCTCGTACACCGTCGACATCCCGACCAGATCGGCCCCGAGCGCCTGCAATGCGCGTATCTCAGCGGGCGTCTCGAATTGGGGGCCGGGCATGTACGCGTACACGCCTTCTTCCAGCGCCGGGTCGACGCTGCGGGCGAGGTCGCGCAGCCGGCGGCTGTAGCACTCGGTGAGGTCGATGAACCGCGGGCCGACGAGCGGGGTGCGCCCGGAAAGGTTCAGGTGGTCGCTGACCAGCACCGGCTGGCCCACGGCAAGCCCGTCGCGCAGGCCGCCGGCAGCGTTGGTGAGGACGACGACCTTCACTCCCGCGGCGCAGGCGGTGCGCACGCCATGGACGACCACGGCCAGGTCGTGGCCTTCGTAGGCATGCACCCGGCCGAGGAACGCGAGCATGCGACGGCCCCCAACGTCGATCGAGCGGACCGCGCTGCTGTGCCCGAAGACACCGATCGGCGGGAACCCGCCGAGGTCCGTCAGATCGAACTCGGCGGCCGGCTCGCCGAGCAGATCCGCGGCGGGGAGCCAGCCCGAGCCGAGAACGATTGCCGCGTCGTGATGTGCGACGCCCGTCAGCTCTGCGAGGCGAGCCGCTGATGCTTCGGCGTCGGGCGGCTCAGTCGCGGAGGCGCTGCTCATAGCTCGATCCTGGCACGGCACGCGCCGTCCACCGGCCGCCTTCGTGTCCGATGCGTACCGCGTGGTCGAAGCAGCCGCTGATGAGCTCGCTCGTGACGACGTCCGCCGCCGGTCCCTGGGCAAAGACCCTTCCTTCGCGCAGCAGTACGGCGTGGGTCGTGCTCGCCGGGATCTCCTCGAGGTGATGGGTGACGAGGACGCTCGCCAGCCGCGGGTGACCGGCGCGCAGCGTGTCCAGCCCGGTCAGCAACTGCTCGCGGGCGGCGAGGTCGAGCCCGGTCGCCGGCTCGTCGAGCAGGAGCAGCGCGGGGTCGGGCATGA
This sequence comes from Frankiaceae bacterium, assembly GCA_036267695.1. Taxonomy (GTDB): domain Bacteria; phylum Actinomycetota; class Actinomycetes; order Frankiales; family Frankiaceae; genus DATAZK01. The sequence goes on along the minus strand of DATAVO010000114.1, from coordinate 17,004 downwards.
GCGCGCGGGCGATCAGGGCCCGCCCGCGTTCTCCCGAGGACAGCGTCGTCCAGCGCGCCTCGCGCAGCGGCGTCATTCCGAGCACCTCGATGAAGCCGTCGGCCTGCTTCACCTGGTCGTCGCTCGGTTTCCACCGCTGCTGGAGGCCGATGGTGTTGGTGGCGCCGGAGAGGACGACCTCACGTACCGAAAGCGGCCATTGCAAGGGATGGCGCGGGTCGACGTGGCCGATCGCCGTCCGCAACTGGCGCATGTCGACCTTGCCCAGCACCCCGCCGAGCACCCGCACCTCGCCGGCCGTGGGATGTTCGAGCGCGCCGAGCAGCCGTAGCAGCGTGGTCTTGCCGGCGCCGTTGGGACCGATCAGTACCCAGTGCTCGCCAGGCCGGACGGTCAGCGAGACGTCGTGCAGCAGAAACCGATGTGAGCGGACGAAGTCGACCGCGTCTGCTGCCAGTACCGCATCCGCTACCAGCGCTGCTTCGTCCACCTGTGCCACTGGGCGAACGTTATCCAGTCGCGGCGCTCTCGATCGGGCCCGTCGTGTCCCAGCCCGGTGCCAGCACCCGTACTGACGTGTCCCGTGAGCGCAGCTGCTCACCGCACGTGGCGCAGACCTCGGTCAACTCCAGCTCGTGATCATGGTGGAGATACCCCATGCGCGGCGTCTCGATGGCCCAGGTGTTGCCCCACGTGACGATCGCGCGCATCACCGGGCTCAGCGCCTTCCCGGCCGGCGTCAGGTGGTAGCTGTAGCGGGCGGGCGCGGTCGAGTACTCGCGACGCTCGAGGATCCCGGCGGCTTCCAGCGCGCGGAGCCGGGCGGCGAGCCGGTCGCGGGGTGCGCCGGTGTTACGCGCGATGTCGTTGAAGCGGTGGTTGCCGAGGAAGACCTCGCGCAGTGCGAGCATCGACCACTTCTCGCCGATCAGGGCCATCGTCGCGGCGACGGGGCAGGGGCGGCCGGGCAGGTCGTGATCGGCCAGAGCCGCGCTCGGCAAAGGGGCGCCGCCGTTGTCCAGCCGGCGGTCGGTCGGTGCCACGGGGGGTTTCATGCCACTAGGTTGCCATCTCAAACCGACTTACGCTAGCCTCCGGAACATGTCAGTTGGGGAATCAAACTCACACTCGTCAGGTTCGCCGCGCAGCAAGATCGTTTTCGCAGTTGTTGCGGCCGCCATCTTCATGTCCAACCTGGACCTGTTCATCGTCAACGTGGCGCTGCCGAGCATCGGGGCTGACTTCGGCGGATCGCTCGCCCGGCTCTCCTGGATCCTCAACGGCTACGCGATCGCGTTCGCCGCGCTGCTGATCGCGGCCGGACGGCTCGGTGACCGGATCGGTCAGCGCCGGGTGTTCCTCGCCGGCGTGGCCATCTTCACGCTCGCCAGCGCCCTGTCAGCTGCCGCGCCGAACCTGGGTGTCCTCGTCGCCGCCCGGGTGCTTCAGGCCGCGGGCGGGGCCGCGCTCATCCCGACGTCGCTGGCGCTGCTGCTGGCCGCCACCCCGATCGAAAAGCGCGCGGGCGCCGTGCGCGGCTGGGCCGCGATCGGAGGCGTCTCGGCCGCGCTCGGACCGGTGGCGGGAGGTCTGCTCGTGCAGGCCAACTGGCGCTGGGTCTTCCTGGTCAACCTGCCGGTCGGGATCGCCGCGATCATCGCCGGCCGGATCGTGCTCCCGCACCCGGCGGGACGTCCGGACGAGCCGCTGCCCGACCTGCTCGGCGCCGCCCTGCTCACCGCGGGCATCGGTGCCCTCACCGGCGCTCTGGTCGAGGCTCCTGGATGGGGTTGGGGATCGGTGCGCACCATCGCGCTGTTCGCGGCGTCCGCCATAGCCATCGGCTGGTTCCTCGCGCGCTGCCTGTCGCATGAGCGCCCGCTCGTCGAACTCACGCTCTTCCGGATCCCGAGCTACGGCATGGCCACGGCCGCGGTCTTCCTGTTCAGCCTCGGCTTCGCCGCGATGTTGCTGTCGAACGTCCTGTGGGCGCAAAACGTCTGGCATTACTCGGCTTTGCGTACGGGCCTGGCGATCGCACCCGGCCCCGCGATGGTGCCGGCCCTCGCCATCGGCGCCGGTCCGCTCGTGCGGCGCCTGGGCCCCGGAATCGTCGCCGCTGCCGGCAACGTCCTGTTTGCCGCCGGGCTGCTCTGGCGGGTCCTGGCTGCGGGCACGACCCCGCACTACGTCGCCGATCTGCTGCCGAGCATGCTGCTCACCGGCATCGGGGTCGGGCTGGCGCTGCCAACGCTCATCAGCACCAGTGCCGCGGCGCTGCCCGCCGACCGGTTCGGCACCGGCTCGGCGATCGTCAACACCAGCCGGCAGGTCGCGTCGGCGCTCGGGGTCGCGATTCTGGTGACGATCCTCGGTTCGCCCGCCTCACCCGAGGCGGCGCGGGCGGTGTTCCAGCACGGCTGGATCTTTGCCGGCGCCGCGAACCTCGCAGCCGCCCTCGTCTGCCTGCGGCTGCGGCCCGGTCAAGTACTTGCAGCGGCCGCGCGTCCGGCGCCAGAAGGGGAATTCAGCGGCTCCGGCAGCGGCTCGGGTGAGTCCATCGAGCCGACGCCGGTGAGCGTCTCCGCGCTCTCGTCACCGTCCTCGTAGTGGTACTTGCCGCCGCGTAGCCACGACGCCCATCCAGCGATGAGGCAGGCGATCACCGAGAAGATGAAGGCCACCTGCAACCCGTGGTGGAACGGTCCGGAGATCAGGTTGGGGAAGAACGAGCGCCCGGTCAGGAACTGCTGGTGCGCCGCGCTCAGGTGATGCACCGACGGGCCGAGCAACTGCTGGATCGGGTTGAAGCCCAGGAGTGAGGCGAAGAGCGTCGCCACCGGCGGCAGATGAGACACGCGTGCCGCATCAGCGGCCGAAACCCCTTGAGCCGTAAGGCCATGGCTCAGTGCGCCGCTCAGTGTGGACGCGAGCCCGAGGATCATCAGCGAGAAGAAGATGCCGATCGACAGCACGGTCGCGGAGTTCTGGAACGTGGTCGCCATGCCGGACCCGGCGCCGCGCTGTTTGGGCGGGATGGAGTTCATGATCCCGGCGCGGTTGGGCGAGGAGAACATGCCCATGCCGACGCCGTCGAGCACCAGGATCGACGCGAAGGCCCAGTAGCTGAAGTTGACCGGAAGCATCAGCAGCAGCAGGAAGGACAGCGCCGCCACGGCCATCCCGCCGGTCGCGAAGGGACGTGCCCCGAACCGGTCGGACAGGAAGCCTGAGATCGGCGCGGCGAGCAGGAAGCCGATCGTCAAGGGCAGCAGGTAGATACCGGCCCACAACGGCGTGCGTTCGAAGCTGTAGCCGTGCAGCGGAAGCCAGATGCCCTGCAGCCAGATGATCAGGATGAACTGCAGGCCGCCGCGGCCGAGCGCCGCCAGCAGGCTGGCGATGTTGCCGGCGGTGAAAGCGCGAATCTTGAACAGTTGCAGGTGAAACATCGGGTCCTTGACCCGGCGCTCGATGGCGACAAAGAGCGCAAGAACGGCGATGCCGCCGAAGATGGCGGCGAGGACGTAAGGGTTCGTCCAGCCCATCGTGTGACCGCCGTAGGGCTGGATCCCGTACGTGATCCCGACCAGCACCGCGATCAGCCCGACGGCGAACGTGATGTTGCCCCACCAGTCAATCGTGGCCTCTTGCCGTACCCCGTTGTCCTTGAGCTTGAGGTACGCCCAGATGGTCCCGAACACCCCGAACGGCACCGAGACGAGGAAGATCAGGTGCCAGTTGACGGGGGCCAGCAGGCCGCCGATGACGAGCCCGATGAACGAGCCGGCGATGCCTGCGACGTTGTTGATCCCGAGCGCCAGACCGCGCTGATGCGACGGGAAGGCGTCGGTCAGGATCGCGCTGGAATTGGCGAAGAGGAACGCGCCGCCGATGCCCTGGAGCACTCGCATGACGATCAGCCACCAGGCGCCGGCGGGACCGGTCATCCACGTGACGGACAGCAGGATCGAGAAAACCGTGAAGATCAGGAAGCCGAGGTTGTACATCCTGACCCGGCCGTACATGTCGCCGATCCGCCCGAAGCTCACCACCAGGACGGCCGTGACCACGAGGAATCCCATGATCAGCCAGAGCAGGTAGCTGGTGTTCTGCGGCTTCAGCGGGTCGAGCTTGATGCCCTTGAAGATGTCGGGGAGCGCGATCAGCAGGATCGACGCGTTGATCGTGACCATGAGCACGCCGAGCGTCGTATTCGACAGCGCGATCCACTTGTAGGCGGCCCCGCGATCGCCGTCGGGACCGTCCGGCTCGACAGGCCCGGTCGCCTCAGCCGGCTCGGCCGGCAGTGACGCCTCAGTCGCCTCAGTCGGCTCGGTCGCCTCAGTCGGCTCGGCCGGCACTGACGCTTCGGACGCCTCGAGCGCCTTGCTGTCGGCGCGCGCACGCCTGCGCATGAGACCTCCGGAGCACAACCTGAAAGACGGGATGAGAACAAGTTACTTGCTTGAGGATAACTAAAATCGACGGGGGTGTCGAACCGGGGTGGCGTGCCCGCAGCGCAGCCGACCTCGATGGGGCAGGCTCGGGGAGTGCCCGCCACCCCTCCGACCCTGCCACTCGATACGGGTGAGTTCGCCGAGGTGGTGCTGCGCGGAGCGCTTCGCGATCCGGCGGGGACCGGTCGGCTGGTCGCGTTCTTCGAGCGGTTCCTCGGGATGCGCTTCGGCGGCCGGCGCTGGGTGGTGCTGACCAACCGCCGCCTGCTGGTGCTCCGCCGCCGTGATCCGAAGGCATACGCCGCCGGCCGCTGGTTCGACGTTTCCCTGGACCGCCGGCGCATTCGGGCCTCCATGCCTTTCATGGAAGGCAGCCTGGTCGTGATGGCGATGGTCAGCGGCAAGGGTCCGGCGTCCTTGCTGCTGCCCTCGAGTGCCTTCAAGGAGGCCCAGCGGATGGCGCGGGCGCTGGGCGCGGACGGACGGTAAATCGCTGGTCGGGCCGTTACTGTTCCTAGGGTGCGGATTGCGTTCAACTCCTCGCCCCGCACCAGCCTGGGCGTCGAATGGGAGCTGCAGCTCGTCGACCCCGTCACTCGGGAGCTCGCTCCTGCCGCCAGCGATCTGCTGGCAGAGCTGCGCGGAGCGGAAGCCGAACACCCGAAGGCCAAGCACGAGCTCTTCGAATCGACGGTCGAGATCATCACCGGCGTCTGCATGACCGTCGCGGAGGCGAAGCAGGATCTCGCCGCCACGCTCGCCGAGGTCGAAGCCGCCGCTGCCGGCCGCGGCCTCGGCGTGATGTGCAGCGGTACGCATCCGATGACCGAGTGGACCGGCCAGCGCGTCAGCCCCAGCGAGCGTTACGACAAGCTGATCGAGCACATGCAGTGGATGGCGCGGCGGCTGCAGATCTTCGGGGTCCACGTCCATGTCGGCATCCGCAGCCCCGACAAGGCGATCCCGATCGTCAACGCGCTCACCTCTTACGTCCCGCATTTTCTGGCGCTCTCGGCCTCGTCTCCGTTCTGGCGCGGTGCCGACACCGGACTCGCGTCTGCCCGCTCGAAGATCTTCGAGGGCCTGCCGACGGCGGGGCTGCCGGTCCAGCTGGCCGACTGGGACGAGTTCGAGCAGCTGATGGGCACGCTCGTCGCGTCCGGGACGATCGAGACGATCCGCGAGGTCTGGTGGGACATCCGTCCGCATCCCGGCTTCGGCACGGTCGAGCTCCGGATTTGCGACGGGATGCCGACGTTGCAGGAAGTCGGTGCCGTCGCAGCGCTGGCGCAGTGCCTGGTCGATCAGCTGAACACGCAGCTCGATCGCGGCTACCGGCTGCCCCGCCCGCACACCTGGGTTCAGCGGGAGAACAAGTGGCGGGCGGCGCGGCACGGGCTGTCGGCTGAGCTGATCGTCGACGAGCACGGCACCACGCGCCCCCTGCGCGAGGCGATCGCCGAGCTGGTGCATGACCTCAGCCCGCTCGCCGAACGGCTCGGCTGCTCCAGCGAGCTCGATGACGTGCTCGCCATCCTGGAATCCGGCGCCAGCTACGAGCGTCAGCGCAAGGTCGCGGCCGACAACGGGGGCGATGTGCGCGCAGTCGTCGACAGCTTGCTGGCGGAGATGCAGGCCGGCCGGCCGGGGGCCCGGGCATGAGCGACGATCCGGCGGCCGGCTTCCTCGCCGCCCGCGAGGGCGAGCTGATCGCCCTGCGGCGCGACCTGCATCGCCACCCCGAGCTCGGACGCGGGGAGCAACGCACCACTGCCGTCGTTGCCGATGCCCTGAACGCCGCCGGACTCGCGCCGGAGCTGCTGGCGTCCAGCGGGCTCTGGTGTGACATCGGGGACGCCGCGGCGGGACCGACGGTGCTGCTGCGAGCCGATCTCGACGCGCTGCCGCTCGATGATCCCAAGGACGTCCCGTACCGCTCGGTCAATCCCGGCGTCTGCCACGCCTGCGGCCATGACGTGCACACCGCGATCGTGCTTGGTGCCGGCCTCGCGCTCGCCGAGATCGCCCGCCGCGACGGGCTTCCCGGGCGGGTACGGCTCGTCTTCCAGCCGGCGGAAGAGGTCATGCCCGGCGGTGCTCTCGACGTCATCGAGGCGGGGTTGGTCGGCCCCGCCGACCTGGCTCTGGCGGTGCACTGCGATCCCTCGTTGGAGGTCGGGTACATCGGGCTGCGCAGCGGGCCGATCACCGCAGCATCCGACATGGTGACCGTGCGGCTCACCGGCCCGGGCGGGCACACCTCCCGTCCGCACAACACCGTGGATCTGGTCTACGCGCTCGGCAAGCTGCTCACCGACCTGCCCGCCGCGCTGACCCGGCGGATCGACCCGCGGGCCGCCGTCACGCTGGTGTGGGGGATGGTCCAGGCCGGCTCGGTCGCCAATGCGATCCCGCAGTCGGCGATCGCCCGCGGCACGGTGCGCGTCCTGGACCGCGACACTTGGGCGACCGTGCCCGACGTGCTCGCTCGGATCGCCGAGCAGATCGTCGCGCCGTACGGCGCCACGCTGGAGATCGACCACAAGCGCGGGGTCCCGCCTGTCGTCAACGACGCCCACGCCGTCGCCCTGCTGAATACTGCGGCCGATCGCGCGCTCGGTCACGAGGCCAGCGTCAGCACGTCCCAATCGCTGGGCGGCGAGGATTTCGGCTGGTACCTGGAAAGGGTTCCGGGTGCGATGGCCCGCCTGGGTGTGCGGCCGCCCGGGGTCGCACCGTACGACCTGCACCAGTCGGGATTCGATGTCGACGAACGGTGCATCGGGGTCGGGGTGCGCCTGTTGACGGCGGCGGCGTTGCTGAGGCTGCGCGGCTGAATCAGTCGGTGGGCGGGGCCCCGCTGCACTCCCGGCTGCGGATCTCGGCGACGTAGTCGGCCGGCGCCCCGGCCTTTTCCGCTGCTTCGGCGATCAGGCCGAGGTAGTGGCAGGAGGGCAGGCCGCCCTCGTAGGCGACCAGCACGTAGGTCCACGCGAGCACGTCCCCGTCGAGCGTCGAGACGCGCACCCGCAGCTTGTCGTAGATGCCGCCGCGGCCGGAACCGGCGCCCTCCCACTCGTCGAGGACCTTCTCATCGAGCGGCGAAACGTCGTAGAGCATCACGTACGTCTCGCGTTCAGGGTCCTGCACGAGGGTGGCGAGCGCACCGTCCCAGCCCACTTCCTCGCCTCCGAACGTCAGTCGCCAGCCCTTCAACCAGCCGACGCTCTCGACCGGCGAGTGGGGACAGCGCTCGCGCATCTGGTCGGGGTCGAGATTGCTCCCGTACGCCGCATAGAGGGCCACGTGGGCACCATAACCAGCCGCGATGTCGCCGCGGTGACGGAACACCGGTGTCTCGCCCAGTAGCGGCCCAGACGCTGCGCAGCTGAGACACTGTGAGGGTGCGTATCGCGATTCTTGGCGGAGGACCGGCCGGCTACGAGGCGGCGCTCGTCGCCGTCGAACTGGGAGCTGAGGTCACCCTTGTCGAGCGGGACGGCATCGGCGGCGCTTGCGTGCTCACGGACTGCGTGCCCTCCAAGACGCTCGTGTCCACCGCGGAGGTGCGCACGACCGTCGACGGGGCCGACGCGCTGGGGCTGACCTGCTCGCAGGCTCCTGTCGACGCGAAGCGCCTGAACCGGCGAATCCAGGCGCTGGCCACGGCTCAGTCCGAGGACATCCGGGCGCGCCTGATCCGAGAGGGCGTTGAGGTCATCGCCGGCCGCGGGCGGCTGCTCGCGCACGGCCTGATCTGCATCCAGCGCAAGGAGGCAGACGGCCGGCTCGGCGCGAAAGAGGAGCAGTTCGAGGCCGATGCCGTATTGCTGGCGACGGGAGCGACCCCCCGCGTCATTCCTGGCAGCGAGCCCGACGGCGAACGCATACTCGACTGGCGGCAGCTCTATGACCTCACCAAGCTGCCGGAGCACCTGATCGTCGTCGGGTCTGGCGTGACCGGCGCCGAGTTTGCCTCGGCGTACCGCGCGCTTGGTTCGGAAGTCACGCTGATCTCCTCGCGCGCTCGCGTGCTTCCCGGTGAAGACGCTGACGCCGCCGAGGTGCTCGAAGAGGTCTTCCACCGGCGCGGGATCGAGCTGCTCGAGCGCTCGCGGGCGGCATCGGTGCGCCGCATCGGCAACGGGGTCGGCGTCGAACTCACCGACGGCAGGATGGTGTCGGGCAGCCACGCTCTCATCGCGGTCGGCTCGGTGCCTGACACCGCGGGCCTCGGGCTGCACGAGGCCGGCGTGCGGCTGCGCCCGTCCGGCCATATCGAGGTCGACAAGGTCTCGCGCACCTCGCTGCCGGGCGTGTACGCGGCGGGTGACTGCACGGGCCTGCTGCCGCTCGCGTCGGTCGCCGCCATGCAGGGGCGTATCGCGATGTGGCACGCGCTCGGCGAGGCGGTCGCGCCCTTGCGGCTGATGACAGTGGCGGCGAACGTCTTCACCGACCCGGAGATCGCGACCGTCGGCGTCACCCAGCAGCAGGTCGAGGCCGGTCGGGTAGCGGCCGACGTCATCAAGCTCCCGCTCGCGACCAACGCGCGAGCGAAGATGAGCGGGCTGCGCGACGGTTTCGTGAAGTTCTTCACCCGGCGCGGGGTCGGCACGGTGCTCGGCGGGGTCGTCGTCGCGCCGCGCGCCAGCGAGCTGATCCTGCCGGTGTCCATCGCCGTCCAGCACTCGCTGACCGTGGATCAGCTGACCCACACGTTCGCGATCTACCCCTCGCTATCCGGCTCGCTCACCGAGGCCGCCCGCCAGCTGGTGCCGCACGAGGACTACACCGTCGACTGAGCAAGATCAACGCTGCCATGATCAAGGAATAACCTTGATCATCCGGCTCAGAGCAAGATCATGGCAGCGTTGATCTTCATTCGTCCTCGTCGTCGAACTCCACGTCGTCCTCGTCTTCATCGGCCGGCGTGGCCGGTTTCGCTTGGACGCGTGGCGCAACGACCGGCTCGAAGTCTTCGTCCTCGTCTTCCTCGACCGGCTTCGGGCGCGGGATGCCGTACTGGTCCAGGCGGCGGTTACGGAAGTTGTCGCTGGTCGCGTAACCCATCGCGATCGCGCACACCAGCAGCGCCAGCGGGATCGAGACGCGAACCGAGCTCGGCGCCGGCCAGATCGCAAAGGCCAGGGCGAACGGCAGCATCAGCAGCAGCGGCCGCCGGGCCTGGCGGTGACGCCAGCCCGGACCCGTCAGGTCGGCGATCACCCAGTCGCGATGCACCCGGGCGAGCATCCCGCCCATCAGGTAATGGACGCGTCCCGTCAGCGGCGGGCGCTCCGGGGCTGCTGCCTCACTCGGTGATCTCACAGATCACAGCTCCGCTGGTCACGGTGGCGCCGACGGTGGCAGCCAGCCCGCTGACAGTGCCGCCCTTGTGCGCGGTGAGCGGCTGCTCCATCTTCATCGCCTCGAGCACCACGATGAGGTCTCCCTCTGCGACGGTGTCTCCCTGTGCGACGGCCACCTTCACAATGGTGCCCTGCATCGGGCTGGTGAGCGCGTCACCGGAGGCGGCTGCCGGACCATGGCCCGAGCGCTTGTGCGCCGGCTTCTTCGCCTTGCCGGCAGGAGCGGCGACGCCCGCACCGAGGCCTGCGGGCAGTACGACCTCGAGCCGCTTGCCGCCGACCTCGACGACGACCCGCTCGCGTTCGCCGGCGTCCTCCTCGGCGTCCGTCCCGCCGGTGAACGGCGCGATCTGGTTGTCGAACTCGGTCTCGATCCACCGGTTGTGCACGGTGAACGCGGCCTCGGGGTCCTCAGGGGCGAAGGCGGGATCGCGCACGACGGCCTGGTGGAACGGCAGCGCGGTCGGCATGCCGTCGACGATCAGCTCGTCCAGCGCACGCCGCGAGCGTTCGATGGCCTCGGTCCGGCTCGCCCCGACCACGATGATCTTGGCAAGCAGCGAGTCGAACTGGCCGCCGATGACCGATCCGGTTTCGATGCCGGTGTCGGTACGCACGCCCGGGCCGAGCGGCGGGGTGAAGCGGGTGACCATGCCGGGCGCGGGCAGGAAGCCGCGGCCCGGGTCCTCGCCGTTGATGCGGAACTCGATCGCGTGGCCGCGCGGAGCCGGATCCTCGAAGTCGAGCTTCTCGCCGTCGGCGATCCGGAACTGCCAGCGCACCAGGTCGATGCCGGTGACCTCTTCGGTGACCGGGTGCTCGACCTGCAGGCGAGTGTTCACCTCGAGGAAGGACACCAGCCCGTCCTGGCCGATGAGGAACTCACACGTGCCGGCACCGATGTAGCCGGCTTCCTTGCAGATCGCCTTGCTCGCCTCGTACAGGCTCTTCGTCTGCGCCTCGGTGAGGAACGGCGCGGGAGCCTCCTCGACGAGCTTCTGGTAGCGGCGCTGCAGCGAGCAGTCCCGGGTGCTGACGACGACGACGTTGCCCGCCGCGTCGGCGAGCACCTGCGTCTCGACGTGGCGCGGCTTGTCCAGGTAGCGCTCCACGAAGCACTCGCCGCGGCCGAACGCGGCGACGGCCTCGCGTACCGCGGAGTCGAACAGCTCGGTGATCTCGGCGCGCTCGCGGGCGACCTTCAGGCCACGGCCGCCGCCGCCGAACGCTGCCTTGATCGCGATGGGGAGGCCGTACTCGTCAGCGAACGCGAGTACCTCGTCCGGGCCGGCGACCGGGTTGGGCGTGCCGGGCGCCATCGGCGCTCCGACGGCGAGCGCGATGTGGCGCGCCTCGGTCTTGTCGCCGAGCTTGCGGATCGCGTCGGGCGGCGGCCCGATCCAGGTCAGGCCTGCGGCGATGACGGCCTCGGCGAAGTCAGCGTTCTCGGCGAGGAAGCCGTAACCGGGGTGCACGCCGTCAGCGCCGGACTGCTGGGCGATCTCGATCAGCTTGTCGATGCGCAGGTACGTTTCCGGCGCCGTGCCGCCATTGAGCGCGTACGCCTCGTCCGCCTCCCGTACGTGAAGGGCGTCCCGGTCGGGATCGGCATAGACGGCTACGGAACCAAGGCCGTGGTCTCGGCACGCCCGGGCGACCCGGACGGCAATCTCTCCACGGTTAGCGATGAGGACTTTGCGCACGACTCCCGATCCTAGGGTCCCCTGGCGGAGGAGAGCTCAGAAGGGCCTGGGGAGGGCTCAAAAGGGGTCAGAAGGCGATCCAGCCGGTCTGCGTCAGGCCGGGCAGCGAGCGGACCGCAACGCCCCGGTCGGCGACTTCGAAAAGCCGGTCGCCGGCAATGACCGTGCGCTGGTCCTGGACGCTGTAAGGCCTTGTGAATGCTCCGGTTTTGGTGCTGAGCCGGGTTGCGGCGATCGTGATCGCCAGCGGTCCGCTCGTCGACGGGAGGATGACCTGGCGGCCGTCAGTGCTGATCGTCACCGCGTGCGGGTCGTTGACCGCTTGCGCATACGTGTCCGACAACACATGCCGGTCGAGCAGGCGCGGGTGGGCCGCGTCGCTCACGTCGAAGAGCGAGAGCTGCAGCCCGGCGGGTTCGACGAAGGGCTTGCAGGTGCCTTCCGTGGCGATGCAGCCGCTCCCTTCCGGTTGCACCGCCCGTCCGATGCCGAGCAGCCGGTGATCCGACAGCGGAAGCAACAGGCTCGAGTAGCCCGGCATCGTGAGCGTGCCGCGCAGCACCGGGTTGCGCGGATCGGACAGATCCACCACGTGCAGCGGATCGATCTGTTGAAAGGTGACGACGTAGCCGCGGTCACCGATGTAGCGCACCGCGTAGACCTGCTCACCGGTGCCGAGCCCGCCGACCGTGCCGATCTGCACGAGCTTGTCGCCCTCACGCGCCAGCACCGAGATAGCCGTGCTTGTCGTGCCGCTCTCACTCGTGGTGGTCGTGGTGACGCGCAGGTTGCCTGAATATTCGGAGAGCGCGTACGAGTCGTGCAGCTGACCGGTCAGCGTTCCGGACGCGAGGTAGCGCGCCTGCGCCGGGTTCGACAGGTCGAACTCCAGCAGATGGATGGTCGGGTTCTGCGGCTGCGGCACCGGGTTCAGGGTGCCTGGCGAGTACGGGTTCGGGTACGTCCCGTTGTCGCTGACGTAGAGGTGCTGGCCCTCCGCATATGCGACGTTGCCGGCGCCGAGCACCGATGTCCCGGCGCCGGGCTTGCTCGCGGCGGGGTCGAGCGAGAGAACGGTGACCATGCTGAGGCTGCTGGGCTTCGCCGGGGTCGCGACCGCGTCGCAGCCGCTGATCTGATGGGACTGGCCGTCCTCGCCGGTCCAGCTGGGCAGCCAGGAATCGAGCGGGGTGGCGTCGACGATCTGCTGGTTGACCTTGGTCGCGCGGGTCTGCTCCGCCGTGGAGCTGTCCCGGGGCGAGGCCCAGGTCTCCTGTGGCGGCGAGCTGGAAAGCACCAAGCGGATGGTGCCGTTCACGACGCGAGCCGCGATCTCACCGGCGTTGAACGTCCAGCGATGGGTGACTGCCGGCGCGTCGGGATTGCTGATGTCGACGACCGTCGCGGCCATCGTCCCGGAGCTGGCGTAGCCGTAATAGGGCCGGACGGGGCCGTAGTCCAGCATCGCGCCCCCGCTGGGCACCGCGTAGTTGTTTGCGCTGGATGGCCCCGTCAGCACGACGACGTGATCGCCCGACAGGAGCAGCTCGCTGCCCGGCTGCGGCAGCGCGAGCGTGGCGCGCAGCTTCGCGGTACGGACATCGACGATGCGCAGCAGCTGGCCGTCGAGGCTGACCAGGTAGCGGCCGTCGGTCTTCGCGAGGTCGGGCTCGTCGACCCCGGTCACCTGGTTGTTGGTGGTCGAATGCGTCAGCGTCGAGGAGTCGCTGGTGGTCCCGCCCGCCGAAGAGGCTGCCGCCGACGAGGGCACCGGAGCGAGGCTGCGGAGTTGCTTCTCCGCCGCGCCGGAGTAGGCGACCCCGCCAGCAATCGCGTTCCCGGAGGAGAAGCCGTACGGCCCCACGACCGCCCTCGCCCTCGCGTGCAGGGCGTCGAGCAACCCATCGCAACTGTTGAACGCGACGAGCTGGCCCCGGAATCCGGCCAGCCTCGCGTCGCCGGTCGCCGCCGTAGTCAACGGCAGGGAGTGCTGGGCTGCGCTGCTCCCGCTGCCGGAAGCGCCTGCGGCCCAACCGCCGGCCACCCCGGCGCCCAGCAGGACCAGTCCGGCGGCCCCTGCCCCCACCTGCATCACAGACTTGCGCATGTCCACTCCTCGCGTCGGTGGTGAGACGCCGCAGGCGCGGGCAAGGTTGCGCCGCATTTGACGGGAGCTGTCACAGCGCACCCGGCTGCCGCGTCGAAGGGGGCATGACACTGCACCAGCCGCAGCAGAAGCCTCATCGAGTAGTCGTCCTCGGCGCCGGGTACGCCGGCCTGCCGGCAGCCAAGCGGCTCGCCCGCGAGGTGTTTGCCGACGAGGTGGAGGTGACGCTCGTCAGCGCCGGCCCGGAGTTCGTCGAGCGTCCGAGGCTGCACCAGATCGCCACCGGGCAAAGGGTCATGCGCCATCCGCTGGCCGGACTGCTGGCGGGCACACCGGTCCGGTTGCGGATCGGCACCGTCGCCGGTCTTGACCTCGACCGTCGCCGCGTCCGCTTCGATGACGGCGCGACGCTGGCCTTCGACACGCTCGTCTACGCGCTCGGCAGCAACATCGATGTGGCATCGGTGCCGGGTGTGGCCGGCAACGCATTGAGCCTCAGCGGCCTGCGGGCTGCGGGCGCGATGGGCTCGGTGCTGCGCCAGATCGCCGGCGAAGGCGGCCGCGTCGTGGTCTGCGGCGGCGGCCTCACGGGTATCGAGACCGCTGGTGAGCTCGCCGAATCGTTCCCGTCCCTCGAGGTGGAGCTGCTGAGCCGGGGCGCCCCCGGAGCGTGGCTGTCAGAAAAAGCGCGGGCGTACCTTGGCCGGGCATTCGACGATCTGGAGGTGCGAGTGCGCCCGGGTGTCAGCGTCTTCGAGGTGGGTTCGAGCGCGCTGACGACAGACGCCGGCCCGGTCGCCTTCGACGCGTGCGTCTGGGCAGGCGGCTTCGCGGTGCCGGACCTGGCGCGCACCAGCGGGCTCTCGGTGAACGCCGGCGGCCGGGCACTCGTCGACCCCACGCTGCGCTCTGTCTCGCATCCCGATGTGTACGTCATCGGCGACGCGGCCGCCGCGTCCGGAGCGTGGGGTGACGAGCTGGCGATGGGCTGCCGCACGGGTGGTTTCAGTGGCCCGCAGGTGGCCGACATCCTCGCGGCGCGCCTGTCCGGGCGGGAGCCAAAAGCCTTTCGTTACAGGTACTTCCACGAATGCATCAGCATCGGCCGACGTCGCGGACTCGTGCAGTTCCTGGCTGCGGATGAGACGCCGAAGGACCGCATCCTGGTGGGCTGGCGAGCGATTCGTTACAAGAACGCGACGCTGCGCAGCGCCCAATGGATGTTCCGCCATCCGGGGCCCTATCTCGGTCGGCGGCGCCGCCACATCGGCCACTCTGCCCCGGCGCCCGGCCTGTCGGTCGCGGCCTGAATCTGGAGGTCGGCATGTCGACTCCGTTCGAGGAGACATACGAAAGTCTGCGGCCATTGGTCTTTTCGGTCGCTTACCGGATGCTCGGCAGCGTCAGCGAGGCCGAGGACGTGGTGCAGGAAACGCTGCTCCGGGTGCATGTCGTCGCCGGGCGCGAGGAGATCCACTCACCCGAGGCGTATGCGACGACGATGGCGACCCGGCTCTGTATCGATGCCCTGCGCTCCGCCCGCGTTCGCCGCGAGAGCTACGTGGGTGACTGGCTCCCTGAGCCGCTGCTCGGTGATGCAGGCGTCGGGCCCGCGCCGATGCCCGACGCGGCCGAGCATGCGGAGACGGCGGACTCCCTGTCGATGGCCTTCCTCGTCCTGCTCGAAACGCTCTCGCCGGTCGAGCGTGCTGCCTTCCTGCTGCGCGAGGTCTTCGGCTACGACTACAGCGAGATCGCCGCGGTCGTCGACAAGTCGGAGGTGGCGTGCCGGCAGCTCGTCAGCCGCGCCCGGGCCCGGGTCAACGAGCGCAAGCCGCGGTTCGAGGCCTCGCGCCGGCGGCGTGATGAACTCGCATCGCGCTTCTTCGCCGCGTGCGAGGAGGGCGATCTGCCCTCATTCATTGACCTTTTGGCGGCCGATGTCGTGTTCACCGGCGACGGCGGCGGCAAGGTTCCGCCCGGCTTCGCCATCTCGCGTCCGATCTTCGGCCGGGAGCGGGTCGCCCGCTTGCTGGCCGGATTCAGCAAGCGGCTCGACGGGCTGCTCTTCGAGCAGGTCGTGGTCAACGGCCAGCCGGGTGCGCTGCTACGCCATCCCGCCGGCGCCATCATTTCCGTTCTCTCGTTGGACATCGCAGAAGGGCAGGTGTGTGGAGTGCGTTCCGTCGTCAATCCCGAGAAGCTGGGTCATCTGGGTCATCTGGGTCCCGTAGGCGACCTTGAGCACTTGACTCCTCAGGCTGCGACGCCGGGGCCGTATCGTGCGGGCGTGATGCATCCGACCGGGGCCGCGTTCCGCGCTGCTATCGAGCAGGGCGATCACGCCAAAGCGTCCGCGCTCCTGGCGGACGACGTCACCTTCCACAGCCCGATCGTGCACCGCACGTATGTCGGCCGCGATGCCGTGGCACCCGTACTCGCCGCGGTTTCTCAGGTATTCGAGGACTTTCGCTACACCGGGGAGCACACCTCGCCCGACGGCGCGGTGCTGGTGTTCGCCGCGCGAATCGGTGATCGCGACATCGAAGGTATCGACATGTTCCGCTTCGCCGGCGATGACGCCGGCGACAAGGCCGGCCAGATCGTCGACTTCACCGTGATGGTGCGCCCGTACTCAGGCGCCACGGCGCTCCGTGACCGCATGGCCGCGCTGCTCGGTTAGCGAGGCTCAGCCGGCGGTCATCCCGGCGTCGCTGGACAGGATCGCGCCGTGCACGTTGAGTCCCTCGTCGCTGGCGACGAACGCGAAAAGGCCGGCGATCTGGGCCGGGGTCGCGGGACGGCGGTGGGGCGTGCTGTAACGCATGATCAGGTCCCACTCGGCGTCTTCGGGGAACTCGACGCCCTGCATGATGTTGGTGTCGGTGGAACCCGGTGCGATCGCGTTGATCCGGATCTTGCGCTTCATGAACTCCATCGCGAGCGCCTTCGTCAGCTGCACCACGGCGCCCTTCGTCATGCAGTACGCGACCGTGTACGCGCCGCCCATGAGGCCGGAGTTCGAGGCGATGTTGACGATGTTGCCGCGCGTCTCCAGCAGGTGGGGGATGGCGGCCTGCGAGAGGAAGAAGTACGCGTCGGTGTTCACCGCGAACAGGTGTCGGTAGGTTTCCTCGGCCTGCTCCGTCACGTGACCGACACGCAGCACGCCGGCGACGTTGCCGAGCACGTTCAGCTGACCGAACTCGGCGACCGCCTCCTCGACGACCGCGAAACACTCGTCGTGCACGCGAAGGTCGGCTACGCGCGGCACGATCTGGCCGGTCAGTTCTTTGGCCTGGGCGGCGGTCTCGGCCAACCGGTCGGCGTTGATGTCGACGGCAAGGACGCGCGCCCCTTCG
>DATAVO010000113.1:0-17935 GCA_036267695.1 Frankiaceae bacterium | reverse complement strand
CGAACGGCTCCAGGCGTTCATGGACGACGCCATCTACCCCGCCGAGCCGGTCTACGAGGCGTGGCTGCGTTCGCAGCCCCACGGCACCCACGCGTTCCCGCCGATCCTCGACGAGCTGAAGGCCGAGGCCCGCAAGCGCGGCCTGTGGAACCTCTTCCTGCCGAACGAGGGTCACCCGCTGAGCGTCCTGGACTACGCCTCGCTCGCCGAGCTCACCGGCCGCAGCGTCGATCTGGCGCCCGAGGCAATCAACTGCTCGGCGCCCGACACCGGAAACATGGAAGTCCTGCATCTGTTCGGCACCCAGGAGCAGAAGGACCGCTGGCTCGCGCCGCTGCTCGACGGGACGATCCGTTCTGCCTTCGCGATGACCGAGCCCGATGTCGCCAGCTCCGACGCGACCAACATTCGCACCAGCATCGTCCACGACGATGACACCAACGAGTGGGTCATCAACGGGCGCAAGTGGTGGACGTCCGGGGCGGGCGGCGAGCGCTGCCGCGTCCTCATCGTGATGGGCAAGACCGACCCGGAGGCGTCCCCGCATCGCCAGCAGTCGATGGTCCTGGTGCCGATGGACACCCCCGGGGTCAGCATCGCCGGCGACCTGGAGGTCTACGGCTACCTCGACCGCGAGAGCCACAGCGAGGTGCTCTTCGATAACGTGCGCGTCCCGTCGTCGAACATCCTCGCCAGCCCGGGTGACGGCTTCATGATCGCCCAGGCGCGGCTCGGGCCCGGCCGGATCCACCACTGCATGCGCGCGATCGGGATGGCCGAGCGGGCACTCGACATGATGATCGCCCGGGCCGGCTCGCGGATCGCGTTCGGCGGCCCGATTTCCGATCAGGGCGTCGTTCAGCAGCAGATCGCCGAATCACGGCTGGAGATCGAGCAGGCCCGGCTGCTGGTGCTGAAGGCCGCCTGGCTGATCGACAACGTCGGCAGCAAGGGTGCGCGCACCGAGATCGCTGCCATCAAAGTGGCCGCGCCACGGGCCGCGCTCAACGTGCTCGACCGGGCCATCCAGATTCACGGCGGCGGCGGGGTCAGCCAGCACTTCCCGCTTGCGTCGATGTGGGCGCATGGCCGCACGCTGCGTCTGGCAGATGGCCCGGACGAGGTGCACCTGCGCACGATGGCGCGCCGGGAGCTGGGCCGGGTGCTCGGGCGGCGCTGAGCCGCTGGTTTCGCGAGGCGCTGGAGGCGCTGGAGGCGCTGGAGGCCAGGCCCACCGGCCGCGCACTCGGGGGTGGGGCACGGCCGGTGGGGGCTCTTGGCGGACGGACCGCGATGCTGTCTCTACTGACAGTGAAACATCGTCGCGCCAAAAGCGCCTACTAACGCGCCACAAGACACGTGTTAACCAGCCGGTCAGCCCGTCAGGGCAGCTCTGAGCGACGCGAGCTGGGCCTCGGTGAGACCGTTCGCCAGCAGCCAACCGGCGGCCCCGCCGTCACGGTCGTCCAACGCCGCGAGGACGTCGGTCATCGTCTGTGGGTCGGCCGACATGTCTTTGTTGGACAGCGTTCCCGTGTAGTTCGCATACGTCGGCATGCGCCGCAGCCGCCCGCCCACGCGCTCGAGCCGCTCGTTGGTCAGAACGAAGTCGGCGACGATGGCGTCCCGCTGCACCCCGACGGCGTCGAGCACGAGCGCGGCGAGGACGCCGGTGCGGTCCTTGCCGGCCGCGCAGTGAAAGAGCGCCGGCGGGCCGTCGGGCTCGGCCATGATCTGTACGGCGGCGACGACCCGGTCGCCGGCGTGCTTCAGGTAGCCCAGGTAGTGCTCGACCCGGTCCTGCTCGCGGCGCTCGGCCACGATGACCTGCCGCGCCCGATCGTCGGACGGCATCAGCAGCTCGTCGGGCATGAATGGCAGGTTGGCGTAGCGGATCGGCTCGTCCGCCAGCGGCCCGCGCCCTTCCTTGGTGGCTTCCAGGTTGGTGCGCAGATCGATGACCGTCCTCAGCCCGAGCGTGCGGAAGAGCGCGACGTCGTCCGCGGTCAGCTCCTGCAGTGTGTCGCCGCGGAACAGGACTCCGCTGCGGGTGACGCCGCCGGCGGCGAGCGGCAGGCCACCGAGGTCACGGATGTTCTCGGCGCCGGTCACGGGCACCCAGCGGGTCTCACTCATGCTTGCGACACTAGGGGACGCGTGCCACGGCCTGCCGACGGGCAGGCAACCAGCAGCTGAACGAGACATGCGCGGGGCCAAGTGTTAACCTTTAGCAAGGCTAACGATCTTCTGCGGTCGGATCCCGCCAGGAGAACGCCAGCCCGGTTTGAAAGGATCAGGTAGCGCCCCGATCGGCGCGAGGTGACGAGGAGGACGACTGATGGCTGTGGACAGCGCGGGTAGCAGGGGCGAGCTGAAGGTCGGCGAGCGGACGTACGCGATCCATCGCCTTTCCGCGGTGGAGGGTGCGGCAACGCTGCCGTTCAGCCTCAAGGTCTTGCTCGAGAACCTGCTTCGCACCGAAGACGGCGCCAACATCACGGCCGAGCACATCCGCGCCCTCGCGCAGTGGGACCCGGCCGCTACCCCGAGCCAGGAGATCCAGTTCACCCCGGCCCGCGTGATCATGCAGGACTTCACCGGCGTGCCGTGCATCGTCGACCTTGCCGCCATGCGCGAGGCCATGCGCGATCTCGGCGGTGACCCGTCGAAGATCAACCCGCTGGCTCCGGCCGAGCTCGTCATCGACCACAGCGTCATCGCCGACTTCTTCGGCGCCGCCGATTCCTTCCAGCGCAACGTGGAGCTCGAGTACGAGCGCAACCGCGAGCGTTACCAGTTCCTGCGCTGGGGCCAGGGCGCGTTCGACAACTTCGCCGTCGTGCCGCCGGGCACCGGCATCGTGCATCAGGTCAACATCGAGCACCTGGCCCGCGTCGTCTTTGTTGACGAGGGAGAAAGCGGCGCCACTGCGCTTGCTTATCCCGACACCCTCGTCGGCACCGACAGCCACACCACGATGGTCAACGGCCTGGGCGTGCTCGGCTGGGGCGTCGGTGGCATCGAGGCCGAGGCCGCCATGCTCGGCCAGCCGGTCAGCATGCTCATCCCGAAGGTCGTCGGCTTCAAGCTGACGGGGGAGAGCCCTGCCGGCACCACCGCTACCGACCTCGTGCTGACCGTCACCGAAATGCTGCGGCGTAAGGGTGTCGTCGGCTCGTTCGTCGAGTTCTACGGCGAGGGCGTGGCCGCGGTCCCGCTCGCCAACCGGGCGACCATCGGCAACATGAGCCCCGAGTACGGCTCGACCTGCGCGATCTTCCCGATCGATGACGAGACCCTGTCCTACCTGCGCTTCACCGGCCGCTCCGAGGAGCAGGTCGCGCTCGTCGAGGCGTACGCCAAGGAGCAGGGCCTCTGGCACGACCCCAGCCGCGAGGCGCGCTACTCCGAGACCCTCGAGCTGGACCTCTCGACCATCGAGCCATCGCTTGCCGGTCCGAAGCGGCCGCAGGACCGGGTGCCGCTGGCGTCGGCAAAGTCGATCTTCCGCGCCGCGCTGCGGGACTACGCGGGTGAGTCGCCGCTGGAGAACGGCGGCGTCGACGAGGCGTCCGACGAGTCGTTCCCGGCGAGCGATCCGGCCGCAGCGTTCGCGAACAAGGCCTCCGACGCCCCGGTCATCTGCAGCAACATCGGCGACGTGAGCGAGCGTGCCAGCAACCCGGTGCCGATCGACCTCGACGGGACCCCCTGCCACCTCGACCACGGCGCGGTCGTCATCGCGGCGATCACGTCGTGCACCAACACCTCCAACCCGCAGGTGATGGTCGGGGCGGCGCTGCTGGCGAAGAAGGCGGTCGAGCGCGGCCTCTCGCGTAAGCCATGGGTGAAGACCACTCTTGCGCCAGGCAGCAAGGTCGTCGTCGACTACTACGAGCGCAGCGGGCTCACCCCGTATCTGGACAAGCTCGGGTTCAACCTCGTCGGGTACGGCTGCACCACGTGCATCGGCAACTCCGGGCCGCTGCAGCCGGAGATTTCCGCGGGCGTCAACGAGGGCGATCTCGCTGTGGTGTCCGTGCTTTCGGGCAACCGCAACTTCGAGGGCCGCATCAATCCCGACGTGAAGATGAACTACCTCGCCTCGCCGCCGCTCGTCGTCGCGTATGCGCTCGCCGGGACCATGGACATCGACATCACCACCGAGCCGCTGGGCACCGGATCCGACGGCGAGCCGGTGTACCTCGCCGACCTGTGGCCGTCGGAGAAGGAGATCGCCGACGTCATCGGTGATGCGATCCAGTCCGACATGTTCGCCCGCGACTACGCCGACGTCTTCGCCGGCGACGAGCGCTGGCAGGGCCTGCCGCTCGGCGACTCCGGCCCCGAGGCATTCTCCTGGGACGGCGCCTCGACGTACGTGCGCAAGCCTCCTTACTTCGAGGGCATGCAGCGCGAGCCCGCGCCGGTCGCCGACATCGAAGGCGCGCGCGTGCTCGCGATGCTCGGCGACAGCGTCACCACCGACCACATCAGCCCGGCCGGATCGATCAAGCGCGATTCGCCCGCCGGCAAATATCTGTCCGAAAACGGCGTGGATGCCAAGGATTTCAACTCCTACGGCTCGCGCCGCGGAAACCACGAGGTGATGATCCGCGGCACCTTCGCCAACATCCGGCTGCGCAACCAGCTGGCGCCGGGAACGGAGGGCGGAGTGACCCGGCACCTCCCCGACGGGGCAGATGTTTCGATCTACGACGCTGCGCAGCAGTACGCGTCGGACGCCATCCCGCTGGTGGTGCTCTCGGGCAAGGAGTACGGGTCAGGTTCCTCGCGTGACTGGGCTGCCAAGGGCACCGCGCTGCTCGGCGTGCGGGCCGTGATTGCCGAGTCCTACGAGCGCATCCACCGGTCCAACCTGATCGGGATGGGCGTCCTGCCGCTGCAGTACCCGCAGGGACAGACCCGTGAATCGCTGGGCCTCACCGGCGAGGAGGAGTACACGATCCGCGGGCTCGCCGAGGTGTCGGATGCGACCGAGACGATCCAGGTGCAGGCCGGCGACAAGAGCTTCGACGCGGTCGTGCGCATCGACACCCCCGGCGAGGCCGAGTACTTCCGCCACGGCGGGATCCTGCCGTACGTGCTGCGCTCGCTGCTCGAGCGGTGACCGACCCCGGGGCGCTCCTCGACTCGGTGCTCGATACAGCTCTCCGGATCGCCCGGGAGGCCGGCGCGCTGCTCGCTGACGGGCGCGCCCATGTCACGGTCGCCGCGACCAAATCCTCACCGACCGACGTCGTCACGGCCATGGACCGGGCGTCGGAAGCGCTCGTCGTCGCCCGGCTCGCTGAGTTCCGGCCGGGCGACGGGTTGCTCGCCGAGGAGGGCTCGGCGCGCGCGTCGGACACCGGGATCGAGTGGGTCGTCGATCCCCTCGACGGCACCGTAAACTACCTGTATGGCGTGCCGTTCTGGGGCGTGTCGATCGCCGCACGGCTGATGTCGGAGGCAGCCGATCAGTCGCTCATCGGCGTCGTGCATGCGCCGGTGCTCGCGATGACCTGGATCGCGACGCGCGGCCAAGGTGCCTCCCGCGATGGCACGCCGCTGCGCGGCTCCCGAGCGACAAGCCTCGAGCAGACACTCGTCGGCACCGGCTTCGGCTACAACTCCGAGCGGCGCAGCCGGCAGGCCGGCGTGATCCAGCGGGTGCTGCCCCGCGTGCGTGACATCCGCCGCTTAGGCTCCGCCGCCGTCGACATGTGCCTGACCGCCGAGGGCGTCCTCGATGCGTACTACGAGCAGGGCCTCAAGCCCTGGGACCGCGCCGCCGGCACCCTCATCGCCCGCGAGGCCGGGCTCACCGTCGCCGGGCTCGAAGGAGCGCCGCCGGGAGAGTCGCTGACGATCGCTGCCCCGCCGGTCCTATTCGGCCCCCTGAGCGCGCTGCTCGCCGAGGACCCGCGCGCCGACTTCCTCTGACGCCAGGCTTGAGGAACTGGTCGGTCTGAGCCCCGAAAAGCGACCAGTTCCTCAAGTTCGGGGCTGTCGGAAGCGGCTTTCGGCTAGTCCAGGCGGCGCAGCTCCTTGGCGTACCAGGCGGCATTGAAGACGTACGCGTCGCGGCCGTGGGTGATCAGGCCGGCCGAGGCGGCGCCGAGCTTGATCTTGGCGGGCACGCCGAGCGCCTGCGCTCCAGAGGGCACCTCCATGCCGCCCGGAACGACGGCACCGGCGCCGACCACCGCGCCGGTACGCACCATCGCTCCGTGCAGCACGACCGATCCGCTGCCCACGAGCGAGAAGTTCTCGACCGTGCAACCTTCGAGGTGCGCGAGATGCCCGATCACGCAGTCATCGCCGACGATCGTGGGAAACGTCGGCGTGCAATGCATGACCGTCCCGCCCTGGACGGAGGTCCGCGCGCCGATCCGGATGTCGCCGTGGTCGCCGCGCAGCACGGCGGACGGCCAGACGCTCGACTCCGGGCCGATCGTCACGCTGCCGATGAGGACGGCGTCGGGGTGGATGTAAGCGGTCGGGTGGATGGTCGGTTCACGGTCGCCGAGGGCGTAGATGGCCACGCCCCTATCCTGCCCAATCGCGCCCGCCAGGCGGCTGCCGGCGCCGCTCGCGTAAGCGCGACTGCACGCTTGGGCGTGCTCATGCGATTAATCCGCGCGAACATCAGCAGCGGTCAGCGCCCGTGCTGGGCCTTCAACGCCCTCAAAAGCACCGCGGTGGCGGCGGCCGGTCGCCGGAAGGACGTCAGCGTCACCGGAAGGGCGAAGCGCTGCCGGGTGATCGACTTGGCCCGGGTGAACTCGCGCAGACCGTCCGCGCCATGGATGCGCCCGAAGCCCGATTCGCCGACCCCGCCGAACGGCAGTTCGGGCACCGTGGCGAACGCGATCACCGAGTTCACCGACGTCATGCCGGTACGCATCCCCCGAGCCAGCTCCATCGCCCGCGCCGTACCGAAGACCGCTCCCGCCAGCCCGTAGCCGGTCGCGTTTGCCTGCGCGACGGCCTCGTCGCCGTCACGCACCTTGGTGACGGTCAGCGTCGGCCCGAAGGTCTCCTCGGTCATCGCGGACGCGGACGCAGGCACGTCGACGAGTACGACCGGGTCCACGTAGGGCGGATGGATGCTTGCGCGGCCACCGACAATCGCTCGTCCACCGGCGTCCAGGGCCTCGTTCACATGGCGCTCGATGATCTTCAGCTGGCCCGGCATCGTGATGGGTCCGTACGACGTCCCCGCCTCGACCGCGCGCACCTGGGTGGTCAGCTCGCGGACGAATGCTTCGTAGTTGCGCTCGGTGACGTAGACCCGCTCGATGCCGGTGCAGGTCTGGCCGGCGTTGCTCATCCCGCCCCAGAGGGCGGCGTCAGCGGCCGCGCTGACATCGGCGTCGTCGTCGACGATCATCGCGTCCTTGCCGCCGCACTCCATGAGTACCGGAGTGAGGTTCTGCGCGCACGCCGCCATCACCTTGCGGCCCGTCGCCGCGCTGCCGGTGAAGGCGACCTTGTCGACCTTGGCCCGGCACAGGGCCGCGCCGGTCTCGCCCAGGCCCGTGATGACCTGCAAAACCGGCGGACCGGTGACGGCTTCAGCGAACGTGTCGGCCAGCCAGGTACCGATGCCCGGGGTGTACTCGCTCGGCTTGAACACGACCGCGTTGCCCGCGGCCATCGCGTACGCGATGGAGCCCATCGGGGTGAAGACCGGATAGTTCCACGGCCCGATGACGCCGATCAGGCCGAGCGGCGGGTACTCGACCGTGGACGCTTGATTGGCGGCCAGGATCCCCGAACTGACCTTGCGCACGCCCAGCACCTTCGATGCCGCCTTCGCAGCCCAGGCGAGATGGTCGACAGCAAGCATGATCTCGAGGACGGCGTCGGCTTTGGGCTTGCCGTTCTCCCGGGTCATCAGCGCGGCCAACTCCTCCGCGCGCCGGGCCAGCACCCGGCGCCAGGCCCCGAGCCGCGAGCGGCGACCGTCGAAACCGAGGTCGGCCCACCACTGCGCGGCCTCGCGCGCCCGGCTGACCGCCGCATCCACCGCCACCTGGTCGTGGATCGGGTAGCTGGCGAGCACCTCATTCGTTGCCGGGTTCAGCGAATCGAAGCTGGTAGCTGCAACTGAAGGCCGAGCCGCGGGATCAGCGGTGACGGACATGGGAACTCCTGACTCGCAATGAAGCGACGAGACAACCGATTAAAAGGCCGGGCGGTGCGCGGTCCAATCCTGGGCGCGTTGCAGCTGAGCGGCGAGCGAAAGCAAGAGCCGTTCGCGGCCGGGGAGGGTGACGAGCTGGACGGCCAGCGGAAGGCCGTCGTCGGTGAACCCGGCGGGTACAGAAGCGGCGGGGAAGCCGGCCACGTTCCACGCAGTGGTGTAGGCGCTGCGCCGGGAGGAACGCAGCGAGGTGACCCAGGCCCGGGACGGCCTGAGGTTGCCCGCGGCATCGGCGGGGCTCGGCAGCGCCGGCGTCAGCAGGACATCGGCCTCGCCGAACGTCTGCTCGGTGACGAGCGCCGCCCACTCGTCACCCCGACGGCGCGCGCGCCGCACCGTCTCGAGCGAGACGTGGCGGCCGAGCCGCGCCGGGACCCGCGCAGCCGCCGAGAGCAGCTGCGGATCGACCAGCCGTACGGCGCAATCCCGCGCGCTGCGCAGGTAGCGCGGGACGAACGCCGGCGCCATAAACCCGTACGCCGGATCTACCTCAGAGACGGCATGACCCAGGCCGGCGAGCCGTTCGGCAGTTTCGGTGAGCGCCGCTGCGCAGGTGGCCGCGAGCCGGACCGGAAACGCCGGCCGGTCGCTGACCGCGATCCGCAGCGGCGCGGCGGGAGCTGACGTCGCGGCGGCGGCGTAGCCACTGGTGGCGCAGACGGCGTCGAACAGCAGCCCGGTGTCCGCGACGCTGCGGGTGAGGAAGCCGAGTGCCGACAGCCCGTGCCAGCCCGTGCGTTCCGGACCTTCCGGCAGCAGCCCCGGCGTGGGCTTGAGGCCGAACAATCCGCACGAAGCAGCAGGGATACGGATCGAGCCGCCGCCATCGCTCGCCGTCGCGGCGGGGATCAGCCCAGCGGCGACCGCCGCGGCCGAACCGCTCGAGGAGCCTCCCGCGGTCCGGCTGATGTCCCACGGGTTGCGCGCCGGCCCGTAAGGGTGCAGCGCCAGCTCGGGCATCGTCGTGACGCCGAGGATCAGGCAGCCCGCGGTACGCAATGCGCTGACGATGTCGGCGTCACGCGCGGCGGGCGGCTCATCGGAGCGCGTGCCCTGCCGGCTGGCGATCCCCGCGACGGCCACGCTGTTCTTGACGGCTACCGGGATCCCGAGCAGCGGACGTTCGTCGCCCCCGGACCGGGCCCGGTCTGCCGCCGCCGCTTCCCCTAGCACCGCTTCGCGGCGGATCTCGACGAACGCGTGCAGCTGCGGCTCCAGCTCATCGATGCGCGCCAGCAGTTCGGTGACCAGGGCGACGCTCGTCAGGCTGCCGCTGCCCAGCCGTTCGGCGAGCCCCGCGACCCCGGCGAAGCCGACCGCGTCAACGGCGTTGCCGTGAGTAGCCACGGTCAGGCGGCGTCGTCAGCGTCGGCCGACTTCTTGCCCTTGCTCTTCTTCTCCGGCTTGACCAAGCCGGGGGGAAGCTCACCGCGGGCGCGTACCCAGGCAGCGGCCGCCGTGCGCTCCACCAGCAGGCGCACCAGCCCGACGGCGACTCCGGACAGGGCGGCCCACAGGATCGCCTGCTTGAGCGGCACATGCGGGGAGCTCGGGTTTTCCGGCGGCGCTTCGCCGATGCCTGCCTGATACACCCGCTCGGCGGCCTTACGCGTCGCCGTCGCGGCGGCCGCGGCCGAGGCGCCGCCCATGAGCTTCCAGCCCAGCTTGTCCACCGCGTTAGCCATGACGTACTCCTTCATGCCCGCAAAGGCCGGAGGCGGCACAACTCTTCGATGCCGGCTGCGAGTCAGAACGTACCCACGCAGCGGTTCGAACGCACCCGGCGATTGCGGGCCCGCCCGGGGGATTTGCGGCCAGCAGGTGAGTAGCGTTTGCGGCCATGAGCTTGCAGGTGCGCGTCAAGCGTCTGGATGCGCAGCTGCCGCTGCCCGCCTACGCGCATCCCGGTGACGCCGGTGCCGATCTCGTGACTGCTGTGGATGTGGAGTTGGCGCCGGGGGAGCGGGCGGTGCTTCCCACCGGGATCGCGATCGCGCTGCCGCCCGGATACGCCGCGTTCGTGCATCCGCGCAGTGGACTGGCCGCCCGGCACGGTGTTTCTCTCGTGAATGCGCCCGGGACGATCGACAGCGGCTACCGCGGGGAGATCCAGGTGGTGCTGCTCAATGGCGATCCACGGGAGACGCTGCGGCTGCGTCGTGGAGATCGCATCGCCCAGCTGGTCATCCAGGCCGTCGAGACGGCGATATTCACCGAGGTGGACGAGCTGCCCGGCAGCGTGAGAGCGGCCGGCGGGTTCGGATCCACCGGCGGGTTCGGCAGTGCAACAGATGAGATCAGGGGAGATAACGGTGTTCCGGCGTAAGGGCAAGGGCGCTCAGGCGGACGATTCGGCCGCCGCAGAGCTGTCGGATGACGATCCGGCGGAGCTGACAGTCGAGTCGGGAGATGACGCGACGGAGGCCGACGGGGAGCCGGCCCGGGTCAGCGTCGACCTGGAGAACGGTCCGTATGACGCCGATGAGGCGCCTGAGGACGAGATCCCGCGCATCGATCTGGGATCGCTGCGGGTGCCGATGATCGATGGTCTCGAGGTGCGCCTCGACGTCGACCAGCAGACCGGGGAGCCCGCGCAGCTGGTGCTGGCCGACGGGGAAAGCATGCTGCAGCTGGCCGGTTTTGCCGCGCCGCGGGGCAGCGGCATCTGGGATCTGGTGCGGGGCGAGATCGCCGAGTCGCTGGTGGCTGCGGGGGGCGCCGCCGAGGAGATCGACGGCCCTCTCGGTACTGAACTCACCGCCAACATCCCCACCGGCGAGCCCGGGGGCGGCCTGGCTCCAGCCCGCTTCATCGGCGTCGACCGGCCGCGATGGTTCCTCAGAGGGCTGCTCTCGGGCCCGGCGGCGATCGATCGCGACGCCGCCGCCCGGCTCGAGTTCGCCTTTCGGGGAACGGTCGTCGTGCGCGGAAAGGATGCGATGCCGAGCCGTGATCCGTTACCGCTGAAGCTTCCGGCGGAGGCCCTGCAGGTCGCTCAAGAGGCCCAGGAGGCACAAGAGGCCGGCGGCGCTCCCACCCTGGAGCAGCTGGATCCGGGCCCGACGATCACCGAGACCCGATAAGGCGCGATAGAGACCTGCTAGAGGTCCCGGTCACAGTGACCCGGAAGGGTCATGGACAGTACGTCACATCAGGGCACACTTAGGCCTGCGCGGTCGTTGTGTGTAATGCACGTGAGCGGCGAGTGAGCCGGGAGGGGGTGCGGCGGTGTCACAAGAGGGATGGTTGCGCCGGCGTCTTCAGCGGCTGACGGCCGATGAGACCGAGCTCGAGGCGCAGGAGCTGCAGCGTCAGGTCCAGGTGGTCGGCGCCGAGAAGGTGTCGTCCTGCCGCGAGCGTGACAGCGTCTGCATTGCGGGAACGATCCGATCTGTGACGCTGAAGTCGCTGGCCGGAGCGCCGAGCCTGGAAGCCGATGTCTACGACGGGTCGGGCAGTGTCGTCGCGGTCTTTCTCGGCCGCCGGCGTATCCCCGGCATCGAGGCGGGACGTTCGATCGTCCTGCACGGGCGGCTCACCTCTCAGGATCACCGCCAGACCATCTTCAACCCCCGCTACGAGCTGATCTGCGAGGGAGCAAAGTCGGCGTGACCGGCGGCCGGGCGGACGGAGAGGAGAACGCTTCAGCAGCCACCGATGTACCGGGCGCCGATGCAGCCCCTGACGCCGAAGACGGCGGTCATGCCACTTCCCGCGCCGTGAGTTCCACGATGATTTCCGACGCCATCGGCGGCCCGCGCGGCATGCTCGACACCGGCATACCGGCCGTCGTCTTCGTGGTGGTCAATGCCGCCACCTCGCTGACGCCGGCGATCTATGCCGCCCTCGGCTTCGGCGTGCTGCTCCTCGTGCTGCGGCTGGCGCGCAAGCAACCGATCCAGCAGGCGCTCGCCGGCTTCGTCGGCGTCGGCATCGCGGCACTCGTCGCCTCGCGCACCCACAGCGCCAAGGGATTCTTCCTGCCGGGGATCCTGTATCAGGCAGCTCTGGCTATCGCCGCGGTCGCCTCCCTCGTCATCCGCCGCCCGCTCATCGGCTTCGTCATGGCTGCCATCGACCAGCGGTATGCGCACTGGAGGTCGAACCCGAAGCTGCTGCGGGCCATGAGCCTGGGCACGGTGATCTGGGGATCGGTCTTCCTGTTCCGCGCGGTGGTGCAAGGGCTGCTGTACCTGGCGGACCGGCCGGGCTGGCTGGCCGCCGTGCAGCTCGCGCAGGGCTGGCCGCTGTTCGCGGTAGCGCTGGCGTCGACCTATGCGCTGGCCCGCCGGGCAGGAGCGGGCGCCGAAGCCGAACCAGCCCTGGCCGACGACACGCCCGCCGAGCCGTCCACCTCCGAGCAACTCACCCGCTGACATCATCGGGTCGTGGCCTCACCATTCGTCGAGCTCGATGTCGAGGGCATCCCCGTTAAGGTGACCAACCCCGACAAGGTCTACTTCAGCGCCCGCGGCGAGACCAAGCTCCATCTCGTCGAGTACGTGATGGCCGTGTCCGACGGTCTCGTGCGCGCGCTGCGTGAGCGTCCTTGCGTCCTCAAGCGCCATCCGGACGGCTCGGATGCGGCACCGATCTACCAGAAGCGGGTGCCGGCCAAGCGCCCCGATTGGATCGAGACGGCCCGCGTCGATTTCCCGAGCGGGCGCCACGCCGACGAGCTGTGCGTGACCAACGCGGCTGCCACCGTCTGGGCGACCAACCTCGGGACGCTGGATTTCCATCCCTGGCCCTCGCGCCGCGCCGCGACGGAGCTTCCCGATGAGCTGCGCATCGACCTCGACCCGCAGCCGGGCACCGGCTGGTCGCACGTCGTCGAGACCGCCCTTGAAGTGAACGCCGTCCTGACCGAACTCGGACTCGTCGGATGGCCAAAGACCAGTGGCAGCAAGGGAATCCACATCTACGTGAGGGTGCCGCCCGAGCACGGATTCACCGCGGCGCGCCGTGCTGCGCTCGCTCTGGGCCGGGCCGTCGAGCAACGCCGGCCGGACCTCGCGACGACGAAATGGTGGAAGGAGGAGCGCGGGGAACGCGTCTTCGTCGACTACAACCGGATGGCACGCGATCAGACCATCGCCTCGGCCTACAGCGTGAGGGCACGCCCGACCGCCACCGTCTCGGCGCCGCTGACATGGGATGAGGTTTCCGACGCCGAGATCGAGGACTTCACCATCGCCACGATGCCGGCCCGCTTCGCCCGCCTCGGTGACGTCCATGCCGCGATCGACGAGGAGGCGACGGTGGGCTCGCTCCAACCCTTGCTGGAACTCGCCGACCGCGACGAGCGCGATCGCGGCCTCGCCGACGCCCCGTATCCGCCGCAGTTTCCCAAGATGCCGGGAGAGCCCAAGCGCGTGCAGCCCTCGCGGGCCAAGCGCAGCTGACCCGCGCCGGAGATAGCGTCGACGTCGTGCACGCCGCCTTCCTGCCCTTCACCGCGGCCGCGATATTGATCGTGCTGCTTCCCGGGCCCGACACCCTCGTCGTCGTCCGCAATATCTTGTTCGGAGGCCGCCGGCAGGGAGCAATGACCGCGCTCGGCAATGTCTGCGGGCTGGCGATCTGGGTGGGCGTGGCGACGTTCGGCCTCGCCGCCGCGCTGCGCGCCAGCCAGGTCGGCTACGACATCCTGCGCATCGTCGGCGCGACCTACCTGGTGTGGCTCGGGATCTCGGCGCTGCGAACCCGGCGCGCCGGGATGGAGATCACCCCCGGCCGCCGCGGACTGCTCGGCAACGGCTTCTCCGCCGGCATCCTGACAAACCTGCTGAACCCGAAGGTCGGAGTCTTCTTCGTCTCGTTCCTGCCCGGCTTCATCCCGCGCCAGCACGGCGTTGCTGCTGCCTCGCTGCTGCTCGGCGGCATCTTCCTGGTTCTCACGGCCATCTACTGGGTCGTGTTGCTGGCCCTGGCCGGCAAGGTCACCGCGTGGCTGAATCGTCCGGCGGTGCGGCGCCGGCTGTCGGTGATCACGGGCGTCGTGCTGGTCGGATTCGGCGTGCGGCTCGCTACTGAATCCTGATCGTCATCCTGATCGTGCAAGGTGCGCGGAGGCGTCCCTTCCCACATCGGGGGCTGCGGGAAGGGACGCTGCCACCAACATCGCAAGGCGGTCGGCCGCTTGTCGTCCCCCGACCGGGTGGCACATTTGTCGGCGATGTGTCAGGTCGGCTGACCCGGCCGGGTGACACGGGCCCGCAGCTCACGCAGCGTGTGACGAGCCGTCACAGCCAGGTACCGGACGCCGCTGTCTTCGTTACGCGCACCCGTCGCGATGGCGGACGGTTGGACTCCGAGGCCGAGGAGCCGCGCCGCACGGTCGGCGAGTACCAGGTGACCGAGAACCGACGGATGCACCCGGTCCGGGCGCATCAGCCGGCCGCCCAGGTCGCCGCCGTCTACGATCTCGGCGCCCACTTCAGCCGCCGCAGCCAGGATGATCCGGTTTGCGGACGCCGTGTGCTCGCGTCGCGCCGGCGACGAGCCGGGAAAGCGGCGGAAGGAACGGGGCAATGTCGCTATCAGGAGCCGTTCACACGAGGGGCTCATCGCTTTCAGGATGTTGCGCAGGTTGGCTTCGTAGCATGCCGCGTCCCAGTCGAACAGGACGTCGTTGGCTCCCGCGGTCAGCGCTCCAACGGCGTACCGATGACCGCGCAGGTGCGGCAGCTGCTCCAGCACCTGCCAGGAGCGCGCCCCCCGGGCCGACACCCGGACGAGGGGCCAGCCGCCCGCTTGCGCGACGCGAAATCCCCACGACTGTTCCGCGGTGATGATGCTGTCGCCGACGCACACCAGACCCTCGTCGGCCACGTACGAAAGCGTAGTGAGCCTGGGCGGGCGGTGATCTCCTGAGCCGGAATTGCCGCGGTCAAGGGCTGAAGCTCGCTAAATTGAAACGACGCTCATTGGACGGGGGAGCACCTTGCGCATCCTGGTGTTGCTGTACGTGGTCCCACTGCTGCTGATTCTCGCGGTAGGGGCGCTGCTGGTACTCAGCTACAAGCCCACCGATGGACAGCACACGCTGGCAGGTCGGCCGGGTTTCGTGGCTCGGGTGCAGGCTGGCTTCGGCCGGGTGTCGGGGTGCATCCTCGCGCTCGCCGCCGGGACCGGCGTCATCATCGCGCTCGTGTGGCCCGTGGGTTACGGCGCGCGCCACTTCGACGCCCAGGACCACAAGGTCTACAAGTGGGTGTTCGCGCGAGCGCACACGCATTGGCTGCACCAGGCCATGAGCACGCTCACCAAGATGAGCAACAACCGCGAGACCCAGGTCGTCGCCGGAGCGTTCATGATCCTGCTGACGCTCTGGTGGGTGGGTCATCGCCGGGGGCTCGCCATCCTGGCGCCGGCCGTCCTGCTCATCAGCGCCTACGAGATCGAGCATCAGCTCCAGCACACGCTGAAGCTTCTGGCGGCCAGAACCGGACCGGTACCGGCCGGACTGGGCAGCTTCCCGTCGGGGGGAGTGGCCCGGCTCATCTCGATCTACGGCCTGATCCTCTACCTTGTGCTGCGGCGGCTGAACTTGACGCGCAGCAAGTGGGCCGTCGCGGGGTGGACCATTATCGCGGCCGCTACGTACACCGAGTCCTACTCGCGGCTGTACCTCGGCAAGCACTGGATCAGTGACATCTTCGCAGGCCTGGTCTTCGGCGCGCTCCTGCTGGCCGTACTGATCGTCGCTACTCAGCTGCTCGACCGTGCTGACCCGGTGGCGGAAGAGGTGGAGGTGGTCGCCGAGGCAAGGTTCGCCGGCTCAGGGGCTACGCTGCCCCGCGCCGGGTTGACCGGTGCGGTTGATGGTGAGCAGGTTGATGGTGAGCAGAGCGAGTCGACGGCTGACCCAGCCGCGCCGTACCGCTAGCCCGACCAGGACACGCCCTCGCGGATGACGCGGGCCGGCTGTCCCGCGACCAGCACGCCAGGCGGGACGTCCTTGGTGACGACTGTCTTGGCCGCCACCACCGCGCCGTCGCCGATGGTGACGCCCTTCAGGATCACCGCCCCCGCCCCGATCCAGACGTGATCGCCGATCGTCACGGGAGCCGTGTCAGGCCGGTCCTCGAACGTGTGGGCGTCGGTGTCCATGATGTTCACGTCCCACGCGATGGCGCAGTGCGCGCCGATGGTGACCCGCTCGCGGCAGGTGATTTCGGTGCGACGGTTGAGGTAGGTGTGGTCGCCGATGTCGATCCGGGCGCCGGTACCCCGAAGGTAGAAACCGACGCCGAAGAAGAGCCGGCAGTGCTGCCCCAGGGTCACTCGCGCATCTGTAATCCCGCTGTTGCGGACAACCCGGGGAAACGCATCGACCCGGCAGCCCAGTGGCACAGTGAATCCCCGACGCATGCCGAGGAGCGTCCCCTTGGCCACCCCGAGATATCGGTTCCTCATCGTTCGCACACTGCCACGGACCGCACTTGCAGACGCGAAATGCCCCGCCCGACCGAAGGTGTTTCGGCCAGGCGGGGCATTTGCGGTGATCACGTCGCCGGTGTGCCGGCCCGGTGATCAGTTGTGCGTGGTCAACCTGTCACGCGGACTCAGCGCACGATCCCATTGGCGAAGGCCGACAGGTCAGCGCTCGAGGAGAGCACCCAGTTGCACCCCAGCGACGGGCCCTGCGGTCCGACGTTGAAGTAGAACATGCCCTTGAGCGTGCCGGAGTTGGCGCGCGCCCAAGCACCGGCGTTGCGGAGCCACTGCGCACGACGGGGTCCGGCCTGGCTGCCGTACTCGCCCAGGACGAGGCCCTTGCCATGGCTCTTGGCCCAGTTCAGCACCGGCTGCGTGAGCGTCGAGAGCTCGGTCCAGACGCCGCGGCCGGAGCCGCAGTTGTACCAGTTGTACGGGTCGGCGCCGACCAGGTCGACGTATGCAGCACCCGGGTACCACTTCGGGGCGTAGCGGGCATCCGATGCTCCGACCTGGAAGGCGTAGGAGGTCATCTGCCAGACGAACTGGATGTTGTGCTCGCCCGTGCTACGCATGACCGTGACGACCTTGCGGAACGCCGCGACGAACTGCGTGCTGTTACCGAGGCTGCGGCTGGCGTGCGCCTCGGGCTCGTGGCTGAAGGCCAGCCAGACCGGAGTTCCCCGGGCCTTGAGCGTCTTACTCCAGCGGAGCAGGTTGTTGTAGGTCGCCGATCCCGGCTTTGCGGCAGCCACCGTGGCCCAATTCGAGTTCGGCATGAGATTAATCATCCGAGTATTGGGTGGGTTGGCGTTCAAGCGGGCATAACGATTCTCAGGAATCGCGACACCGGAAGCCTTCGAGAGGCTGGCTAGGTTACCGACGGCACCGAATACCACCGGCGATGCAGCATTCGCCGGAAAGCAGGAGGCGACGAATCCGATAATGATCGAAAATGTCAGAGGCAAAAGCCACCTGACGCGCCGTGTTTTGCCACCACCTTTGGAGACACCGGTGGCGTTCGGCGATTCTCCAAGCAGAATCGGCCGACTGAGGGCATGGGACATTCGGGTACTCCTCCTCGTACCGCCGGCCAGGTGAGCTGACGGGTTCGGGCTGAGAAGGCTGCCCTACGGCACCGGTGATTCACGGCGCCGATTCACCCCACGAGATTGGGTCCCCGGCCCGGGCGTGCTGAGAACACGCCCGGTTTGGCGTTCCGCCGTGTGCCCCTTTTGGGCAGCGTTTGCGACGACATCGGGAGCGTACCGGAAAGGGCGC
>DATAVO010000112.1:0-33955 GCA_036267695.1 Frankiaceae bacterium | reverse complement strand
CGTACACCGACGGATTCGCCCATCCCATCGTGCGGCCGTCGTAGGGCTGGATCCCGTTGGTGATCGCGACCAGGATCGCCCCCAGACCGACGGCGAACGTGACGTTGCCCCACCAGTCGATACGGCTGCGGTGACGCTCGCCGTCGTCGCGCAGTTTGCGGTACGCCCAGAGCGTCCCGAAGACGCCGACCGGGACGTTCACCCAGAACACGGCGCGCCAGTCGATCGCGGCCAGCAGCCCACCCGCCGTGAGCCCGATGAACTGCCCGGCGAGCGCCGCCACCTGATTGATGCCGAGTGCCAGCCCGCGCTGATCCGCAGGGAAGGCGTCGGTCAGGATCGCCGCCGAATTGGCGGTGAGCATCGACCCGCCGATGGCCTGCAGGATGCGCCAGCCGATCAGCCAGAGGGCTCCATGACCGCCGTCATACGGGTCGAACGACAGCAGGATCGACGCGATCGTGAAGACCATGAAGCCCGCGTTGTAGATGCGCACCCGGCCGTACATGTCGCCGAAGCGGCCGAGGGTCACCACGAAAACTGCCTGCACCAGGCGGTATCCCATGATCATCCACAGCAGGTAGCCGATGTTGCCCGGCGCCAGCGGATCGAGATGGATGCCGCGGAAGATGGCCGGCAGCGAGATGATGACGATGGAGCCGTCGAGCGTCGACATGAAGACGGCCGCGGTCGTATTGGTCAGCGCCGTCCACTTGTAGCCGTCGTCGGGCGGCGCGTCTTCGCTCGTCGCGGGCGGGGTGGCCGCCATCAAATATTCTCGGCCAGGCGCTCGAGCAACGGTGCCGCAGCCATCAGTTGTTTGAGCTCGGCGCGGCTGAAGCCGGCGAGGGCCTCGGCGATCTGGCCGGTACGCGCGTCGGTCCTGCTGCGCCGGGCCCGCCGTCCCGCCCGGGTGAGTGAGAGGACCGCACGGCGCCCGTCGTCGGGGTCGGCGCGGCGCTCGACCAAACCGCGTCGCTCCAGCTCCGCCAGGGTTGCGCCCATCGACTGCGGGCTGATCTGCTCGAGCTTGGCGAGCTCGCTGGCGGTAGCCGGCCCCCCGCGCTCGAGGCGGGCCAGGGCCGAACTCTCCGGGTTTGCGAGACCGCCCTCCACCGGAGTCTGGCGCAGCCGGCGGATCAGCAGGCCCAGGCTCAGCCGCACGGCGGCGGCCACCTGCCGCACGTCTGGATCCTGCGTCATGCGCTAAATCTAGCCTGATAAGTCCAGACTTACTAATTTCTGGTTTCCCGCCGGGCGGCGGCACTAACTGGCGGTCCTCTACGGCCGTCGATTAGTGTCACGGCGTACTCGATCGTCGGGGAGGTGGGTGCGATGCCGAGCGAGCAAGCTGTGGCGGATGAACCCATTGCGCTCAGCGTCGAGGACCGGGCGATCCTGGACCTCGAGTGCGCGACGGTGGTCGGCCACACCTGCAAGGTCATCCAGCTGGCGCCCGATGGCCTCGGCGTCAGTGAGATCCGCGCGCTCGTCGCGAGCCGGATTTTTGCTACGCCCCTGCTCACCCGCCGCCTCGGTGGTAGGCCCGATGCGCCCGCCTGGGTGGTGGACCCCGATTTCGACCTCGAGCGTCACATCGTCGGGGTCGACTTCGACTCCCCGCTGGATGCCCACGGGTTGCGGCGCTACGTCGGCGCGCAGTTCGCTACTCATCTGCCCCGTGACCGCCCGCTGTGGCAGATGGACGTCGTGCCGCTCGCCACCGGCGCAAGCGCGCTGATCTGGCGGCTGCATCACGCGCTCGCCGACGGCACCACGGTCATGCGTTTCGCCCGGGCCCTGCTCTGGGACGGGTGGCAGGACCCGACCAAGGTGTCAGTGCCGGCGCAGCGCGTCGACGATCCGCGCCGGCGGTGGCACCTGGCCAGCTTCTGCCAGCGCGAGTTCGCCCGCTCGCAAGGGCACTCCCCGTTCGACGGCAGCCTCGGCACCGAACGCGCCATCGGCATGGCGACGCTGCCGCTCGTGGAGGTGAAGCATGCTGCGCGTGAGGTAGCCGGCGCCACCATCAATGACGCACTGCTGTCGATCGTCGCCGGCGCCATCCGCCACTACCTCGAGACCCATCACGGATCGGTGACCGATATCCGGGTACGCGTGCCGGTGAGCCTGCATCACGAGGGTGACACCACGGCCAATCGCGATTCGTTCTTCTCGCTGCGGCTGCCGTTGCACATCGCGGACCCGGTCGAGCGCCTTCACGTCGTGCACGCCGCGACCATGCTGCGAAAGCGTGATCACGACGCAGAACTGGAAGACGCCCTGCTGCACGAGTTCCCCGATGCCTTTCAGCTGCGCCGATTTGTGGAGCGGCTCAATGCGAGCCCGCGGCGGTTCGCGGTCAGCGTCTCCAACGTCCCGGGTCCACGGCGTGCCGTGTCGATCGCCGGTGTGCCGGTCACCGGCATGCTCGGAATCGCCGAGATCGGGCTGCGGCACGCGCTGCGCATCGCCGCAACCTCGCTGCACGACACGCTCAATTTGGGTTTCTGTGCCGACCCGTTCCTGGTGCCGCAGGTGCAGACGATGGCGGCCGCGACCGAACTCGAAGCGGCAGCGCTCATTGCCGCAGTGGTCTAAAAGGCAGGCAGCCCTGTCTTGCTGCTGCCGGGCGCATTAAGGCGCCCTCCTGAGTCCACCCGCCGCGTCGCCGCCGGCGCCGGAAATCGTCACGTGGACGTTGCCGGGTGCCAGTCCGCCGAGCTCATGACCTCGGCCTGACGCGGAAAGATCTTCTGCGTCAGCACGCGGTGCACCTCCTCGTCACGGTCCAGGCAGAGGTCCTCGAGCACGATCAGCCCGTAGTCGCGGTCGGCGGCCTCGCGCAGGGTCGAAAGCACGACCCCGCTCGTCGCAATCCCGGAGAGGACAAGAGTGGTGATGTCGTGGGAGCGCAGGACCATTTCCAGGTCGCTGCCCGCGAACGCGCTCACCCGCTTCTTGGTCACCACGATCTCGCCCTTGCCCCGCAGGAGCGGCGCGACCGGCTCCGTCGAAGGATCGCCGATCACCATCGCCATTCCGTCACGAAGGGCCGAGAAGCTCTTGTTGCGCGCGGAGACTTCCGGATGGCCCGGGCTGAACGCCACCCTCACGAGGATGACGAGAACCCCCGCCTGCTCGGCCTTTTCCACTGCGGTCAGGACCCGATCGACGTAACCCTCCGCGATGTCGAACCGGTCAAAGATTCCGTTCTGGACGTCCATCACCAGCAGCGCTTGAGTCATGGCTCGATCCTGCCAGCGGGGTCTAACCTGCCACCATGACGGCAACGACGAGCACCGATGGTCGGCCCGGCAGCGCGGCCCAACTCGACCACGTCGACATGCTGATCGTAGGTGCGGGGCTCACCGGGATAGGGGCGGCCTGCCGGTTGGCCGAGCTGCGCCCAGGATCGTCTTTCGCCATCTTCGAAGGCCGCGACGCGATCGGCGGGACGTGGGACCTCTTCCGGTATCCGGGCGTGCGCTCGGACTCCGACATGTTCACCCTCGGCTACCCGTTCCGGCCCTGGCCCGAGGCCCGCGCGATCGCCGACGGCCCGTCCATCCGCGAGTACGTACGCGCCACGGCTCGCGAGTTCGGTGTCGATCAGGCGATTCGCTTCCAGCACCGGGTGATCAGCGCCGACTGGGACAGCGCTGCGGCCCGCTGGATGGTCACCGCAGAGGACGGGGCCACCGGCGACACCGTCCACGTCACCTGTTCCTGGCTCTCGGCCTGCACCGGCTACTACCGGTACGACCAGGGACACCGGCCTGCGTTCCCCGGACAGGACCGCTTCCCCGGCACGCTCGTCTATCCGCAGAGCTGGCCGCAGGATCTGGACTGGACGGGCAAGCAGATCGTCGTCATCGGCAGCGGCGCCACGGCCGTCACGCTGGTCCCGAGCCTCGCCGAGCGGGCCGCGCACGTCACGATGCTGCAGCGCACCCCGAGCTATGTGCTCTCGCTGCCCGGAGTGGATCCTATGGCCAAGGCGCTCATGCGGTTGCTGCCCGATCGCTTGGCCCATCCGATCGTGCGGTGGAAGAGCGCCATCGTCGCGACCTTGCTCTACGAGTTCTCCCAGCGGCGGCCGAAGGCGATGCGCAAGCTGCTGCGCAAGGGCGCGGTCTCCGCGCTGCCCGAGGGCTATGACGTCGACGTGCATTTCAACCCCCCGTACAAGCCCTGGGACCAGCGCATGTGCCTGATCCCGGACGGCGATCTGTATGCCTCGTTGAGTTCCGGCCGCGCGGAGGTCGTGACCGATCGCATCGCCACTTTCACCGAGCACGGGATCGAGCTGGCGTCGGGCCGGAGATTGGACGCCGACATCATCGTGTCGGCGACCGGACTGACCCTGCTGGCGCTCGGCGGCATCCAACTGCGCGTCGATGGCAACGACGTCGAACTGCCGAAAACCGTGCTGTACAAGGGCATGATGCTGTCCGGCGTGCCGAACTTCAACTTCGTCTTCGGCTACACGAACAACTCCTGGACGCTGCGGGCAGACCTGGTGAACCGCTACGTGATCCGGCTGCTCGCCTTCATGGACCGCAGTGGGTATGACCGCGCGATCCCGGCCGCGCCGGCCGATGAACCGGCCGACGAGCCCTTCCTCGATCTGACCTCCGGTTACGTCCAGCGCGGTCTTGGCGACCTCCCGCGTCAGGGCCGGCGCGCGCCGTGGCGGATGCACCACAACTACCTCAGGGACTCCTACCTCATGCGCCGGTCGCCGCTTGAAGACGAGGGAATGACCTTCTGGCGTGCGACGCCTCAGGCCAAGGTCGCGGCGAGCGAGCGGGCACTGGCCGGTTGATTCCGCCGCCTGCTGATTCCGCCGCCTGCTGATGCGCTAGCTGACCGCCCGCACAGTGTTGGGCGCGCTGGCCACGAGGTGGTCGTGAATCAGCTCAGCAAGACGCGCCGGCTGATCGAGCGCCGCGAACGCCGCGCAGTCCTCGATCGTCGTCAGGCTCGCGTGCGGGAGATCCACCACGAGGCGCTCGGCGAGCCGGCGGGGGAAGAGCCGATCGTCATCACCCCAGGCGATCAGCACCTCACCGGGGAAGTCCTTGTTCGCCTTCGCGGCGGCCAGTGTGTAGCGCCGGTGGATGCCACGGAGCACCTTGCGAAGATCACGCCGGACGCCCTTCTGGTGCAGCGGCGCCGTCCAGCGCAGCAGCATCTCGTCATCGACTCCTGCATGGGTCACCGGCCGCGGAGTTCCGAGCTTGCGCATGGGCCGCAGCCGCGCGCCCTGAGCCGTCATCCAGATGCCGCCGGGAAGCTTCAGCG
Organism: Frankiaceae bacterium; assembly: GCA_036267695.1. Taxonomy (GTDB): domain Bacteria; phylum Actinomycetota; class Actinomycetes; order Frankiales; family Frankiaceae; genus DATAZK01. The sequence continues at coordinate 28,648 of DATAVO010000112.1, read as the reverse complement.
GGGCCACGATGTACTTGAATGCGCGCGGCGGAAATGCCTCGTACGCATCGCATCCCGTGAGCACCACCTTGCCCACCCGCTCGCGATGGTGGGCCATCAGCAGCTGCGAGAGCGCACCACCGGTATCGACGCCGACCAGATCCGCCCGCTCGACTCCGAGCGCGTCGAGTATCTCAGCGATCAGCTGCGCCAGGCCGGTGGGCGTGAGGTCCGCATCGCGGTGGAGCGGCAAAGTATGCGCGCCCAAAGGCAGCTCGGGAATCAGGCACCGGTGACCTTTCGCCGTGAGCAGGGGAACCAGCGTCGAGTAGAGCTCGCCGTTCACCAGAAGTGCATGCAGGAGCAGCAGGGGAGTGCCGCTGCCGCCCGTATCGCAGACGCGAATCGGGCCGTGTGGGGTGTTGACCTGCTGCGTCGGGCCGGCAGGTGGCGCGCTGATCTTCGCAGGCATGGATCCGCCTTCCTCTTCTTGAGCCGTCATTCAACAAGGATGTACAGTAACCACTGTTGAGCGCAAGCTCAATAAGAACGGGCACCTTTTCTCACCCCGCTAGGGTTGCGACGTGCAACAGCCATCCGGGCGCAGGCTCACGCCCGAGCAGCGGCGCGGGCAACTGCTTGATGCCGTGTCGACGCTTGCCGCCGACACCGACGTCGAAGCGCTTTCGGTGCAGGAGCTCGCCGCGCACGCGGGGGTGTCAGAAGGCCTGCTGTATCACTACTTTACGAACAAGCAGGCGCTCATCCTGGCCGCGGTGCAGCGCGCAGCGACGGCGCTGATGAACGCCCTGACCGAGGCGACGAACGTGCCGGGTTCGCCCGACGTCCGGCTGGCAGCCGCCCTGACCGCCTACCTCGATCACGTCCAGGCGGAGCCGGTCGGATGGCGGGCGGCACTGCGGGCGCGCAGCGGTGAACTGGCCCAGGTGAATCTGGAGGTCGAGGAATTCACCCGCTCGCTGATCCTTCGCGCTCTCGGGGTCCGCAAGCCATCAGAACCGATGTTGTTGGCACTCGCCGCGTGGTCGGCGCTCGAACGTGAAGCGTGCCTGCGCTGGCTCGAACACCCCAGCATTTCGCGGCAGACGATCGAGGAGTTGCTTTTCTCCTCCTTCGACGCCGTGATGGAGGCTGTCTCCCACCACGACCGGCTCACTGCCGATGTGCTGGCGCGGCTGGCCGCGGGGGGTTGAACCGGCTCAGACAGGAACTTCCGCGCGACGCTTCCAGCGAAGGAGTTGCGTCAGGGTATCCTGACGCCATGGCGAAGGGCTGGACACCGTGGCGCGATGGCCGCCGGGCCTGGTCGCGTCTCGAGTCCTGGGGCCCGGGCGATCCTTCGGCGCGGTCCGGACACGAAAATGACGGCGAGGGTGCGCTGCGCGCGCTCTCCGACATCGGCCTCGTGCGCCGCTTGCTCGATCAGGCCGAGTTGGTGGCGGTGCGCACCTCGCGCCGCCATGGCAAGTCGTGGGCCGAAATTGCCACCCGGCTCGGCGTCACCCGGCAGTCGGCCTGGGAGCGATGGCGCGAATTGGACGAGCTTCCAGCCGTCGATGAAGGTCGAAGCGGGGCTCGGGTGACGCGCGTGATTGCGGAGGCGGCCACCGAGCTGAGCGGCGAGGCGGCCGGGGAGCTGCGCCGGCGCGCCACGGTCAGGGTGCCGAGCGTCATCGGCAGGTCGTGGGATGACGCGCGCGAGATGTTGCTCGCCCGGCAGCTCGTCGCCGTCGGCCCCGATCCCGACGGTCCGCCGCTCGCCATGCTCGGATGGCCCGACGGGATCGTCGTCGATCAGAGTCCCGAGTCCGGGGCGAGGGTGCCGCCCGGCTCACTGGTGCGGTTGTGGCTCGAGGCCGGGGGAGGGGGCGACGCGGGGGTGCGCGAGCCGCGCCGCCCATCGCCCGACCCGAAGAGCGCCCGCGTGATGCGCGAGGAACCGTCGGACGAAGCTGTCGGCTGATGCCGCGGGTACACCCGTGAGCACTCGGCGTAGCAAGTCATCCGCTGCGCTTGCGCGCCACCAGCACCGTGTCGCGGATCGTCACCTGATGGCCCTCCGGGTGTGTGGCCTCCCGCGGCCGCGCGTCGACGAGGAGCACCTCCCAGGTCTTCGGGTCGAGCTCAGCAGCCAGTTCTTCGGCCGTGAACATCATGTCCAACAGGTGCGTGCGGCCCATGACGGCGAGCATGTCTTCTGGGTGGTGTCCCACGATGAGCAGGGTGCCTCCGGCGACGACCGCGTCGCCCAGTCGTGCGTAGAGAGCGCGGCGCTTGTCCGGCGGCAGCTGCATGAAATGGGCCGACACGAGGTCGTACGAGCCGGGCTTGGGCGGATCGGCCAGCAGATCGACGTGCTGCCAGGCGACGTCAAGACCGCGCAATTGTCCTTGTTTTGCCGCTCTTTCGAGCGCCACGGTGGAGATATCGGTCCCGGTGACCTGCCAGCCGCGTTCGGCAAGCCATAGCGCGTCGGCTCCCTCGCCGCAGCCGACGTCGAGTGCGGAACCGGGCTCCAGCCTTGCCGTCTCGGTGACGAGGACGAGGTTGGGATTGCCGCTCCAGATGCCACCTTCTACCGCGTTGTAGCGCGCTTCCCAGGCCGCCTGCCCGAACTCGCTCTCGTAGTCCCCGGTGGCATGGTGATGGTCGTGGGAAGAGTCGCTCGTATCCATGTACTGCAGGATGCGCGCCCGCTGCCGGACTGACAAACTTTGTTGCCGAAGTGGCAAGATGGTCACCATGGATGACGTCGAAGAGGTCGTGCAAGCCGTGGGTCCGCGGCTGCGCGCGTTACGTCAGCGCAGAGGCGTGACGCTGGCCGATCTGTCTGCGGCTACAGGGATTTCGGTCAGCACGCTCTCTCGGATTGAGTCCGGGCAGCGCAGGCCGACGCTGGAGCTGCTGCTCCCGCTGGCGCGAGCGCACCAGGTGCCGCTCGACGACATCGTCGACGCCCCGGCGACGGGAGACCCTCGTATCCACTTGAAGGCGTTCCAATCGCACGGCTGCACGTTCGTCCCGCTTACCCGCAGGCCCGGTGGCCTGCAGGCGTACAAGCAGGTGATCCCGCCGAACTGGCCCAAGGCTGCGCCGCAATTGCAGGTACACGAGGGTTACGAATGGGTCTACGTGCTGTCCGGCCGCGTACGGCTGCTCCTAGGGGATCAGGACGTGACGCTCAAGGCCGGTGAGGTCGCCGAGTTCGATACCCACGTACCGCACTTCATGGCCAATCCGGGGCCGCGAACGGCGGAGGTGCTCAACCTCTTCGGTCCGCAGGGGGAGCGGCTGCACGTGCGCGCCCGGCCGCGCACCTAGCCGGCATCCGATCGTGTGTGAGGCGGGGAGTCCGTCGGGTGGGGCCGTGTCGTTGGGTCTGCTTAGCCGCTGGAGGCCCCGGCGGGCACCCGTAGTGCCGCCAGCGTGCTGAGGGGATCGGCCATCAGCGGGCCGAACGCCAGCTCTGCCGCTCCGAGCAGCGAGCCGTCCTCGCCGAGTCCCGATGTGCGAAGCTCCACCATGCTGCGCGCTGCGGCCATGGCGTGCTGATCGAGCGCCGCCTCCACCTGCACCTGCGCGAGGATGAGGACGTTCTCGAGCGAACCGCCCATCACCACGAGGCGCGGGTTGAGCAGGTTCACCATGTTGGCGACCGCGAAACCGAGCGATTCCGCCAGTGATTGCACGGCTTTGAGGGCTGATTGCTCGCCGTCGGCGGCCGCCTTGAGGACGACCTGCACGTCGGCCTCGGGGTCGCTTTCCGAACCGGCCAGCCGCAAGAGCGCGGCGTCCCCGACGAACATCTCCACGCAACCCTGGGCGCCGCAGTGACATAGCGGCCCGGCCGGATCGAGGATCGTGTGACCGACCTCGCCCGCCAGCCCGCCGGCCCCGCGCAGCGGCCGCCCGTCCACCAGGATCCCGGCGCCGACACCCACGCGCCCCAACAGATAGATGACGTCGTCGTAACCACGCGCGCTTCCCCGGCTGTGCTCGGCGAGCACGGCGAGGTCCGCGTCATTGCCGATGGACACCGGCAATTGCGGGATGGCCTTCTGGACGAGCTCACCGAAGGCGGCGTCATGCCAGCCGAGGTTGGGGGCGAGCCCGACCACATACGTCAGCCGATCCACCGTCCCCGGAACGCTGATGCCGACGCCCACCGGACTCGCCCCGCCGCCCACGGTCTCTTGCAGCGCCGGGACCGCTTCGGCTATCTCCTGAGTCACCTCCTCCGGCGACGCAGGACCGGGCCGGGTGGTGAGCACCTGCCGGGCGAGGACACGCCCGCCGACGCCAATGGCTGCCGCGACGATGCGGTTCACGTCGATGTCGACGGCCACCACAAATGGGCTGTGTGGCCGCGGTCCAACGACGTGCGAGGGCCGGCCGACGCGGGGGCCGCCGCTCGGCACAGACTCGCCGAGCAGCCCGAGGGTGGACAGTTCCGCGACGAGATCGCCGATCGTCGAACGGCTCAATCCCAGGCGTTGGGTGAGTTCGGCCCGGGTCAGCGCGCCATCAAGATGGATCTGCTGCAGGACGAGCGCGAGGTTGTGCCGCCTCATCGCGTCCTGGCGCGCCGGCGCCGATCGGATCACACCGCCCTCCGTGGCCTCGAGTCCAGCGGCTCAGTGTGTCGGCGCGGCGCGTCGACGTGAGATGGCGTCGACGGCTGCGGCGATCAGCAGTACGGCGCCGGTGACCACCTCCTGGTATTGCACACCGAGGTTCGGCTTCAGCCCGATACCGTTCGGGATGATCACGATGACAAGCGCTCCAAGAATGGCGTCCCGCGGCTTGCCGCGACCTCCGAACAGGGACGTACCACCGATGACGGCAGCGGCGACGGCGAAGAGCAGGATGTTGCCGGCGCCGAGATCCAGCTGCGCCCCACCGGTGTTGGACGCCAGGAAAATGCCGCCGAGCGCCGCGAACGCGGAGTTCACGGTGAACGCGGTCACCTTGATGTGGCGCACGTCGATGCCTGCTCGCCGGGCCGCCTCCTGATTGCCGCCCGTGGCGAACAGGTGCCGGCCCCACGTCGTCTTCGTGATGGCGATGGTGCAAAGGATCATCAGCGCGATCGGGACCGTCGCCGCCCAGGGCAGACCCTCGATCTTCTTGAAATTGTTGGTGTTGCGGTTCTGGTTGGCGAAGTACGTGATGACCAGGCCGATGACCGCGATGACCGCGGCGCGCAGGACGACAAGCTCGATCTTGTCGGACGCGAGACCCTTCGCCTGCGCCCTGAGCGCCTTCGACGCGGTGTACAGGAAGTACCCGCCGACGACGACGATCGTGAACACCCAACTCCAGGTCGGCGACATGTTGTCATGCGCCAGGCCGTACCAGAAGCTGTAGCTGTTGATCCCTTTCGGTTGTGAGTTCAAGGCGAAAAGGAGCAATCCCTGGAAAGCCAAGAAGAGCGCCAGGGTCACAATGAAGCTGGGAATGCCGACCGAGGCGACCAGCCAGCCGATGAGGATGCCGATCGCGGCCCCGAAGGCGACGGCGAAAAGCAGTGCGAGCAGTACGTGCTTGTCCAATCCGGTGACGGCGATGATGACGCCGATCGCCACCAGGATGGGTCCGCTGATAGACCGCAGGTAAAGGCCGAGCGCGATCATCGCGATCATCGCGCCGATGACCGACCAGAAGAGCAAGGTCGGTACCCCGTGATGCAGGCCGCCAGAGAAGATCGCCTGGGCCGCGAATCCCGCGCAGACGCCGCCCGTCGTTCCCGCCGACAGGTCGATCTCGCCCAGCAGCAGGACGAAGATCAGGCCCATCGCGATGATGGCGATGTAGGCGCCCTGGCCAGGCAGGTTGCCGATGTTGTTGCGGCTCAGGAAGCGACTGCTCACCTGAGCGAAGATGACCCCGAGGACGATGATGCCCAGGACTGACGGCAGCGCGCCGGGGTCGCCGGAACGCAGCCGATTGAAGTAACCCGTGAACGCGTCACCAATGCCGCGGCGATCGATGTCGAGGTAGAAGTCGCCGCCGGGCCGCCCGGCGGGAGGGGCCGAGACCTTTGTGGTCGTCAACGTAGCGTCGGTCGGCTCAGTGGGTTCTGTGGGTTCAGTGGGCTTGGTCAGATCGGAGCTCATCAGTTCGTCCTCAGATGCCCTCGTCGGCGGTGGCTGCCGCAAGTCCGATATCACCGCTGCGGCCGGATGTGATCAGCTCCACGATCTCCGTGGTGCTCGAGTCCTTGGTGAAGACCTCCGCCGCGATGCGGCCGAGAAAGAGCGCCGCGACCCGATCGGCGACCTCCATGACGTCGTTCATGTTGTGCGAGATGAGCACGACTCCCAGGCCGTTGTCGGCGAGGCGCCGGACCAGGTCGAGCACCTGGCGGGTCTGGGCCACACCGAGGGCCGCGGTCGGCTCGTCCAGGAAGACCACCTTGCTGTTCCAGAGAACGGCCTTGGCGATGGCGACCGTCTGGCGCTGGCCACCCGAGAGGCTGGAGACGCGCTGCCGGACGGAGGAGACCGTGCGCACGGAGAGGCTGGCCAGCGTCTCCCGGGCCTTGCGTTCCATCTCGCCGTCGACCAGGAAGCCGAACCGGCGGATCTCGCGGCCGAGGAACATGTTCTGGGTGATGTCGAGATTGTCGGCGAGAGCCAGATCCTGGTAGACGAACTCGATACCGAGGGCCGCCGCCACCCGCGGATCGCTGAAGTGGACTTCCTTGCCCTCGAACTTCACGACCCCGCTGTCGATGCTGTTGATACCCGCAATGCACTTGACCAGCGTCGACTTGCCGGCCCCGTTGTCGCCCACGAGCGCTGTGACCTCGCCCGCATACACGGAGAGGTCGATGTCGTGCAGGACGTGGACGGGACCGAAACTCTTGTTCAGTCCTTTGATCTCCAAGATCGGGTCAACCACGGCGATCCTTGTCCTCTCAGAGGCGGCTAAGTCCCAAAAGCGGCAGCCTCGCGCCGGTGCTTCCGGGACTGTGGCGAACGATGGCCGTGGGAATTATCCCCACGGCCACCGCTCACCTTGACTAGCGGGTCCGCTTAGGAGACACCCAGCTTCGTGCAAGCAGCCTCGACGCCCTTGCAGATGTCAGCCTTGGTCAGCGCGCCGGCCTTGATGACGTCGCCGATGTTGGCCTGGGTGATGACCTGAGCCGGAAGCAGCAGAGCCTGGATCTTGTGGGTGCTGGACTTCGGGTCCGGGAAGTCGGACAGGGTGAGTCCGGCAGCCGACGGGTCCTTGCCCGCGATGAGGGCAATGGCGAGCTGTGCTGCAGCGTTGGCCTCGAGCTTGACGTTCTTGAAGACCGTCATGCTCTGCAGGCCGTTGATGATGTTCTGCAGACCCTCGATGCCGGAGTCCTGGCCGGTGATGACGACGTGGCCGGCGAGGCCGTTGCCCTTCAGGACACCGATGACCGCGTTGGCGATGTCGTCGTTAGCGGCGAGGACGCCGTTGACCTTTCCGCCATTGGCGGTCAGCGCCTGGGTGAACGTCGGGGCGGCGTTGTTGACGTCCCAACCCTTGACGACCGACTCGGAAGCGATCTTCAGCTTGCCGGCAGCGTCGAGCGGCTTGAGCACCGACTGGGCACCCTGCGAGAAGAGGATGGCGTTGTTGTCGACGTCCTTGCCGCCGTCCATCTCGATGATCTGCGGGTCGACGGCATTGCTGGCGTTGAGGCAATCCACCAGGGTCTGACCCTGCAGGCGGCCGACGTCTTCGTTGTCGAAGGAGACGTAGTACTGCGCGGTGCCGCCGAGGTTCACCCGGTCGTAGTCGATGACCTTGATGCCCGCGTCAGATGCCTGCTTCTCGACCGCTGCACCGGAGGTCGCGTCGATCGAGTCCATGATCAGGACCTTGACGCCCTCACCGATCATGCTCTGGGCGATCTGCTGGTAGCGAGCCGTGCTGCCGCCGGCGTTCTGAATGTCGGGGGTGATGCCCGCGGCGGTCAGAGCGCTCTGCAGAAGGGGCTTGTCATACAGCGTGTAACGGGTGGAGGAGGTGGTGTCCGGAAGGATGACACCGACCTTGCCGCTCGCCTTGAGGGGAGTGCCCGAGGTCGACGGAAGCTTCGCCGTACTCTTCGGGGGGTCCGTCAGCTTGCAGGCGGCAGTGATGGTGCCACTGCTCCCGCCGCTGGAACTGGGAGCGTTTGTAGAACTGCCCTTCGACGATGAGCCACAGGCGCTCACCGTGAGCGCTGCGGCGACGCCGCACGTCACCAATCCGACCGCGCTTTTGCGCATTGCACACGCCTTTCCCGATGGTTTGAGCGCCGCCCACCGGCGCCCCATGGCGAATGTTCTGGCCGGGAACGTATGCCATTCACGGCACTATCACAGCTAGCGACGCGAAATTGTTACGTCCGCGTTACCCGCGCAGGGCGAGCGTCCGAACAAATCTGGACCTTGGACCCTTGTAGTGCCTGACCTGCAGTAACGCCGAGTAGCGGGGCTGATCCACGATCTCGGAAATGCGCGGCACGAAACGGACCAAAGGCTCTTTACGCACCCAGCTCGTGGGTCTAATGTGTCGGCCCGATTTCCGCAAGTCGCGTACAGCGAGCCCGCGCGGCGCCGCTGTCAGGCGTTGCTGGGGCGCCGGTTGACCGCGTCACCCGCGCGCCCGCCCTCGCCGGCTGGCCTTGCTCCCCTTGACGACGCCTACTCGCCGGTTCGCGGAATAGTGGCGCACTCCGATGGCTTGACAGGAGAAGCTAACGATATATCGTTAGTGTCATCAACGAAGTCCAAGGAGGACAAGATGTACAACCACCATCCAGAACGAAGCGGTCGCCATCCTGAGCGAGGCCACTCGTCCAGTCGCCGCGGGAAGCCGGGCTTCGGAGCGGCATTCGAAGGTTTCGACGGCCCACAGGGGCACCCGCACCGCCATCACCCGATGGACCCGGGCATGCGCGGAGGCGGCCCCATGCGGCGCCGCGGAGGCGGCCGCGGCCGTGTCCCGCGCGGCGACGTTCGCGCTGCCGTCCTGCTGCTGCTCGCCGAGGAGCCGATGCACGGCTACCAGCTCATGCAGACGATCGCCGACCGCTCCGGCGGCCGCTGGACTCCGAGTCCGGGTGCGATCTACCCGACGCTCAACCAGCTCGAAGACGAGGGCCTCGTCTCTGTCACGGCTGACTCCGGGCGCAAGCTCGTCACGCTGACCGAGACCGGCCGCAAGCACGTTGAAGAGCAGTCCGCAGCGTGGCCGGATCCGTTCGCGGCAGCTGCCGGCGAGCACCCCGGGGCGAATCTGCGGGTCCTGCTCGAAGAGCTGCACATCGCCGCTCGACAGGTCGCGCGCAATGGTTCCGACACTCAGCGCGCCGCGGCAGCCGAAATCCTCGGCGGCGCACGACGCTCGCTCTACCTTCTGCTCGCCGATGGCCCCGAGGCCGCGACGGGTTCGACGGAAGCGCCCGGTAAGGACGCGAACGATGAGTGAGGCGCTGACGGCGAGCGCCGTCGTCCAGACCGCCACCCCGCAGCGCTACGCGAAACAACTCGCGAGCCATCTCGGTCGCCGTAGCGAGGTCATCGAAGAAACGGAAGGCACACGGCTCCGGCTGGCAGGCGGCGAATGCCTCTTGCGGCCGCAGGGCGAAACGCTGGAGCTTCTTGCCAGCGCGCCTACGCAAGCGGAGCTCGATCGCGTCACCGAGGTCGTTGGATCTCACCTCGAGCGCTTCGGCCAGCGCAACGAGTTGCACGTGCAGTGGCAGCACGCCGCGGCGGCATGACCGTCGCGGCAGGGCTCACCCCGAGACCGCTGGCATCACCTTGTCGACCACGATCTTCAAGTAACGCCAGGCGATCTCGGGGGGTAGCCCGCCGATGAGCGGGTGCAGCCCGAGCGGCCGGCCGGCCTTCACCGCGGCGATCGCCTCGTCCACCGTGAAGATGCGGTGGCTGCGATTCTCGGCGCGTAGCTCCTCGGCGGTCTTCACGAACGAGAGGCTGGCCGTATCGACGTTGCCCTCGTTCCACTCGGCGTAGCTGAGCACGTCGTGCATGAGGTAGGGGCCGAGCTCCTCCCACGCCTGGTCGAGATCCTCGGCGACGAAGACGGTCGTCGGGGCATCGAGCGGTGGCAGCAGGCACATCCCCGGCTCGTGCCCTGCCTCGCGGGCCGCTTGCTCGTACGCCACGCCCAGCTCGGGATCGCCTTTCTGGCCGAAGAATCCGACGCCGTGACGTCCCGCCCTCCGCGCGGCAGCAAGGCTCCCGCCGCCCCACGCCACCATCGGTCCGCCCGGTGTGACCGGGGCCGGGGTGACGTGGATGGCGCGCCCCTCATGGACGAACGGCTCGCCGGTCTTGGCTCGCAGGAGCACACCCAGCTTCTCGTCGCCGATCTTGCCGCGCCGGTGATAGTCGACGCCGAACATCTCGTACTCGACCGGCCGGTAGCCGATGGCCGCGACATAGGACACGCGTCCCTTGCTGATGAGGTCGAGGATCACCATCTCCTCGGCGAGACGCACCGGGTCATAGAGCGGCAGCAGGACGACCGCGACCGTGATCGGCAGCGTCGTCGTGCGGGCAGCGAGAGCGCTTGCCAGCACCATGGGGGAGGGCAGGTAGCCGTCACTGGCGGTGTGGTGCTCGCAGACGATCGCGGTGACGCAACCGCGCGACTGCGACCAGGCGGCCATCTCCAGCGCGGCGGCGTAGAGCTCCGGCGCCGGAGCGCCGCTCGCGGGCGCTCGCATGTCGAACCTCAACGTGAACATCGGACCTCCAGAGCCCAGCGACCTGCGGTAAGTCTGCTTCTTCTATCACGGCCGCACCGACTCGGGGTCGGCTGACGACCCTTGCGAATGGGTGTCAGCAGCGCTGGAGTAATTTGCCAGCGAGGTCCGAGAACGGCGACCAAGATCTAGATGTTTATGGAAGCGGGGACGGCGCACCACATGACGACCGACGGCGCTGTGACAGGCGAGCCCTTGGGGCCGTTGTCGTGGCTGCGGGTCGTTGACCTGACGGATCTGCGCGGTGCGTTGTGCGCCCGCATCCTGGCCGATCTGGGTGCCGACGTCGTTCGCGTCGAGCGGGATATTGCCGACGGGGCCGATACGACCGCCCACCGGTATCGCAACGCGAACAAGCGCGGGGTCGTGCTGGACCTCGATCACGCCGCCGGCCGGCAACGCCTCAATGGGCTGCTTGAGGCGGCCGACGTCTTGGTCGACAACGTCGGTGCCGACGAGCGGCAGGGGTGGGGCCTGGCGCCGAACGACGTCGCGGCTCGCCATCCGCACCTGGTCCATGTGGCTCTCGCGGACTTCGGCTTGCGGGGTCCACGATCGGCGTGGCGGCTGGAGGCGCTGCCGGCGCTCGCGGCGTCAGGAACGCTGCACGCCACAGGCTTCCCGCAGCTTCCGCCGTGCAACGCGCCCGGCCATCTCGCTCACGACTGTGCGTCGGTCTACGGCGCCATCGGTGCCGTCGCCGCGATGCTGGACGCGGAGCGCGGGGGAACACCCGCGGGTCAGCTGGTCGACATCAGCGTGCAAGAGGCGGCGCTCGCGGGGACCAATCCGTGGTCGATCGCGCTGCAGGCCTACAACCGGCTCAACCCGTTGCTTTCGCCTGAGGGCAAAAGGAACGCGGAGGGCGCGTACTGGGTGCTGCCGGCAGGCGATGGTTGGGTGCGCGCGGTCATCGGCAGCCCGCGGCAGTGGAGCGGCTTCGTCGAATTGATGCGTTCGCCGGATGCCTTCGAGGATGACGTGTGGTCGGGCATGATGTTCCGTTTGCAAAACGCGGACGTGGTGCGCTTGCTCGCCGAAGAGCGCCTCACCGATCGGTCCCGGGCGCAGCTGTTCGACGAGGCGCTCGCGCTGGGCACGACCGTCGGCGTCCTGCAGACGCTCCGGGAATTTGTCGACCATCCACAGACACATGCTCGATCCTTCTTTGCCGACAAGGGTTTTGCGAGTCTCGAAGGTCTGCCTTTCGCGAGCCATCCGGTGAACTTGTCGCGCACGCCGGCGTCGGTTCGTGAGCCGGCTTCCACCGCGGTTGACGTCTCGTTCCGCCCCCGGTCTCCGTTGGTCGGAGCAGCGGTGGGCACGCCCGGCGGATTGCTGCTGGAGGGCGTTCGAGTCGTCGAGTTCGGTGTCGCCGCGATCGCGCCGGAGCTGTGCGGCGTGCTCTCCGAGCTCGGCGCCGACGTCATCAAGATCGAGTCGGTGGTCCATCTCGATGTGCTGCGCGCGGCAGGTGCATCGATGGGATCGTTCAACCGCAGCATGACGTTCAACGCCGAGTGCCGCGGCCGCCGCAGCGTGACGCTCGACCTGACGACCGAGAAGGGCCGGGAACTCGCCTTCCAGTTGTGCGCCGGTGCTGATGTCGTCGCCGAGAACTATCGCGGCGGGGTGCTCGAGGGCCTCGGCCTGGGCTACGAGGCGATTCGCGCCGTGAACCCGCGGGTCGTCTACGCGTCGTCCCAGGGCTACGGAAGCACCGGGCCGTTCGGCGAGATGCCTGCGTACGGACCCCTCAACTCCGGCTTCACGGGCGTGCATCTGCTGTGGAACCACCCTGACGCGCCCTATCCGTGCGGGACTTCCCTGAACCATCCCGACCACATCGGCGGCAAGCTGCTGGCCGTCGGTGTGCTGGCGGCCCTGCGTGAGCGTGAGGCGAGCGGCGAGGGGCAGCGGCTGGAGATGGCGCAGACCGAGGTGTCGGCGTATCTGATCGGCGAGATGTATCTCGATGCGGTACGCGACGGGAACGACCCGGCGCCGCTCGGCAATGCTCATCCCACAGCAGCGCCACATGGTGTCTACCCGTCCGAGGGTGACGATGCGTGGGTCGCCATCGCCGTGATGAACGACGACGACTGGCAGCGGCTGTGCAAGGTGGTCGGCTGGGACTCGGCTGAGCTCCCCATCGCCGCATCGCGGCTGGCTGCGCGCGATCAGCTGGACGAGCGGCTGGCCGGCTGGACCCGATCGCGAAGCAACGTCGAAGCCGCAGAACTCCTTCAGGCGCAGGGGGTTTCGGCAATGCCGGTCATGGGTCCGGTGGATCAGCATGTGGACCCGCACCTGGCCGAGCGGGAGTTCATCGTCCATCTCCAGCATCCGGAGGTGGGCGAGGAGACGCACGTCGGCAATCCGATCCGCTTCTCTTCGACGACCCAGCGCACTGCAGTGAGCGCGCCGAATCTCGGCGCGGATACCGAGGCGGTGCTGACGTCGGTGCTGGGACTGTCGCCCGCGGACGTGGCCGAGTTGATCGAGCAGGGTGTGTGCCGGTGAAGGGCAAACGATGACGAACGCGCATGAGGCCGCCGTCAGTGGCTACGACGTCTACTCGGCCGACCCTAGGCTGCAGCCGCTGCTGGGGCCGGGTGGCCCGTTCGAGCTGGAAGACATCGTCCTGGAGGGCGTGCCGCTCAAGTCGTTCGCGCGGGCGCCGCGCACCATCGTCGACATGTTCCAGGGTGCGAAGGCGCACGCCGATCTCGACCACATCGTGTTCGAGGACGAGCGGCTGACGTTCGCTGACGTTCGGCGCAAGGCACTGGGGGTGGCGCAGCACCTGAAGACGGAGTACGGCGTCGGGCCGGGCGATCGCGTCGCCATCGCGATGCGCAACTTCCCCGAATTCGTCTGCGGTTTCTGGAGCGCTGCCGTACTCGGGGCCATCGTGGTGCCGCTGAACGCGTGGTGGACCGGACCGGAGTTGCAATACGCCCTCGTCGACTGCGGTGCCAGGGTGGTCTTCGCCGATCCCGAGCGGGTGGAGCGGCTGCAATCGGTCGCGTCGAGCGTCCCGGTCATCGGCGTTCGCGGGGTGGAAGGCCCGGCAGTGGCGGCCTTCGAGGAGCTGGCCGGCGGGCCCGGGCTGGATGAGGCGGAGTTCGCGGCGCTCGGCCCCGATGATCCGGTCACCATCCTCTACACGTCGGGGACCACCGGCCATCCCAAGGGCGCGCTGGGCACGAACCGCGCGACGATCGCGAACCTCATGAACATGGGCTTCGGGTTCGCCCGCGAAATGATTCTCAGCGGCCGAAAGCCAGGGCCTCCCGTGCAGGCCGCCGCCATCGGCTCCGGCCCGCTCTTTCACATCGGAGGCATTGCCGGGATCGTGGGCGGCGCCATGTCGGGCTCGAAGATGGTGCTGATGCGCAAGCGGGGCACCGCCGCCGCGCTCGAGCTTGCCGTTCGCGAACGCGTGACGAGTCTTGGCGGTGTGCCGGCCGTCGCCCAGGAGATCCTGGATTTTCCCGGCATCGAGAAGATCGACCTGCAGATTCGTTCCTTCCCGATGGGCGGTGCGCCCGTACCGCCGCGACTGCCCCGCCGGGTGCGCGAGGTGTTCGGCGAATCCGTGCAAATGTTCAATGGTTACGGGGGAACCGAGACCACCTCGGCCGTTGTTACCAACGTCGGAGCTGAGTACGACGCCCACCCTGACAGCGTCGGACGGCCCAACCTCACGGCGCAGCTGCGGGTGCTCGGACCCGACGGCGCCGGGATGGCCTTCGGCGAGGTCGGCGAGCTGGCGTTCCGCTCGCCGCAGGTCGTCAAGGGTTACTGGAACAACCCGTCCGCGACGAAAGAGTCCTTTGCCGACGGGTGGTTTCGCACCGGCGACCTCGGCTACGTCGATGCCGATGGGTTCGTCTACGTCGTCGACCGGTTGAAGGATGTGGTCATCCGCGGCGGTGAAAACGTCTACTGCGCCGAGGTGGAAGCCGTGCTAGTGGATCATCCGGGGATCGAGGACGTCGCGGTCATCGGGCTGGCCGACGACGCCATGGGCGAGCGGGTCTGCGCCGTCGTGGTGGCCCGTGCCGGCGCCGCTGTGACGTTGGCCGACCTTCGTACTTTTGCCTCTGCCAGGCTGGCGGCGTTCAAGTGCCCGGAGGCCCTTTGGCTGACCGACGAACTGCCGCGTACGGCGACGGACAAGGTGTCCAAGGGTGAGCTGCGCGGTCGGGTGCCGCAATCCGATCCGCGGTTCGAGCGCACGTACTAGCGTCGGGATGAGGAGCGATCGTGGATGACGCGATAACTGACGACCAGCGGATGCTGCTCGACGCTTCCGCCCGGCTGATGGCCGACACCTGCCCGCTGGAACGGATACGTGAAAAGGCCTACGCCGACGAGACTTTTGCCGTTGCCTACCGGCGGCAGGCGGCTGACCTCGGGTGGTATTCGATGCTCGTCCCGGAGTCACTGGGAGGCGGCACCATCTCGGGAAACGGCGTGCTGGATGCGGCACTGATCGCGTATCAACGCGGCCGCCTGCTACAGCCTGGTCCTTTTGTCGGCACCAACGTGGTCGCTTACGCGCTGGCGATCGGGGGCTCGCAGGAGCACCACGGCAAGGTGCTGGCCGCACTGATGTCCGGTGAGGTCTCGGCGTCTTGGGTGGTGACGGACTCGCCGGGAGCCCCAGCGATGGACGGGGTCGTCAGCGCGACCCGCACGGCCGCCGGCTACCGGCTCTCAGGTGACGCGACCTTCGTCGAGGATCCCGGCCCGGACGGCTGGTTTCTGATCACGGCCGCGGGCGCTGACGGGCCTGGACTCTTCCTCGTCGGGCGGGACGATCCGGGCCTGCGCGTAGAGCCGCTCGGCTCGCTCGACATCACCCGCACGTTCCTCGCGCTGCATCTGGACGCGCTCGACGTTCCGGAGTCGTCACTCGTCGAAAACGACGGCAGCGCGGCGGATCTCATCGACTCGCTGCTGGCGCTCGCGTGCGTGCTGATGACCGCGGAGTCCGTCGGTGCGATGGACCATGAACTCGCCATGACCGTCCAGTACGCGAAGGATCGCATCGCCTTCGGACGCCCGATCGGTTCCTTCCAGGCGGTGAAGCACTCTCTCGCCGACACCAGCTTGCTGCTCGAGATGAGCAAGGCGATCGCCCGCGCGGCGGCCCAGCATGTCGGCGACGGCGATGGCTACGGACCGCAGGCGGCGAGCATGGCGAAGGCATTCGTCGGCGATTGCGGCATCGATCTGGCGCAAAGTTGCTTCCAGACCTTCGGCGGCATCGGCTTCACCTGGGAGCACGACCAGCATCTGTACTTGCGTCGGCTGACGAGTGATGCCGCCTTCTTCGGTGATCCGGTCTGGCACCGCGAGCACCTGTGTCAGCTGTCGGGCATCTGATCGGGGTTGCTGAAAATGACTGTCAGCGTTGAGGAATTCCGCGATGACGTACGCGGGTGGCTCGAAGGGAACCTGGAGCGCATCCCGGCTGACGTGCCGCCCAGGGGCGGGGAGGCCGTGACCGACGAGCAGGTCGCCGCGAGCCGGGTCATCCAGCGGCGGATCTTCGACGCCGGCTATGCGGGCCTTTCGTTCCCCGTCGAGTACGGCGGGCGTGGTCTGGGCGTCGACCATGAGCGGGTCTGGCGGGAAGAGGCACGCTCATTCGTCATCCCGACGTTCGGCGGGGCCGGATCGGTCACGATGGGGCCGATCGCCCGGTCGATGTTGGCCCACGCGACGCCCGATTTCCTGGCCCGTCACATCCCGAAAATCCTTGCCGGAGAGGAGCTTTGGTGCCAGTTCTACTCCGAGCCGGCAGCAGGCTCAGACTTGGCCGGCATCCGTACGACCGCGAATCGTGACGGCGATCGGTGGGTGCTGAACGGATCGAAGATCTGGAGCACCGGGGCCCATCAGGCGGATTTTGCAATGTGCCTCGCGCGTACCGACTGGGATGCGCCGAAGCACCGCGGCCTCACCTGGTTCGCGGTGAGCACCCACGCGCCAGGGGTCGATGTGCGTCCGATCCGCCAGATCAACGGCGCCTCCGGGTTTTGCGAGTCGTTCCTCACCGACGTCGCGATCACTGACGACGACCTCATCGGCGAGGTGAACCAGGGCTGGTCGGTCGCGCAGACCATGCTGGTCTACGAGCGCGGCGCGGGTGAGTCCGGCGCCCAGCGCGTCGAACCGCTGGAGCTTGCTCCCGACCTCGTCGACCTCGCGCGCAAGGCGGGCCGCGAGTGCGATCCGATGGCGCGACAGGCCATCGCGCGAGCGCACATCAATGACTTCGCCCAGTACCACCTGGGCCGCCAGATCGCTGCCCGGCTGCAACGCTCGGACACCCCGCAGCCGGCAGTGGCGGCGTACGGCAAGCTCGCTGCCGGAATGCTGTCACCGATCCGGGCCCGGCTCGGCATAGAGATCGGCGGAGCCGAGGCCTTGCTCTGGCCGAAGGACGCCGGCGAGACGGACACCGAGCCGCCCACGCCGGCCCTGAACTACCTGAACGGCCGGATGGTGTCGATCGCTGCCGGGACGAACGAGGTGCAACGCAACGGGCTGGGTGAGCGCGTGCTCGGCCTGCCGCGTGAGCCCACGTTCGACTCCACCAAGCCCTTCCGGGAGGTCGTGCGGGACTCGCGCAACTGGAACGGGCGCGTCGGCTGAGTCCGGAGCTTGGTCAGACGTTCAGAAGCGCCGCTTCCTGGGCCGGAAGGCGTCGGCGAGGTCGCCGTCGTAGAAGCTCTGCGGCGGCTGGCCGTCGACGGCGTACCGGTACAGCGCGGTCTGGAAGACGCCACTGAGCGCACCGCTGAGCGCGATCATGATGCCCATCGTGAGGGCGATGATGATGATGCCGAGCACCAGTACCTTGGTCGCGATGACGGCGCCGATGATGTAGAACGGCAGCGCGCAGATGAAGATCGGCAGCCCGATCGCGGCCTGGCCGGTGAGCTGCTCACCCCAGCGCTCGCGGAAGAGGTGGCCGGAGCGACGGACCGCCGTCACCGGGCCGACGCCTTCGAGCACGAGCACGGGGACAACCAGAACGGTCGCGAGCGACCAGGCGACGCCCGCGATGGCTGCGGCGATGCGCCCGGCGAGCGGAAGCCGCTCTTCCAGGATGCGAAAGACGAGTCCGACGGTGGCCGAGAGCAGCGCCCATCCGAGCAGCAGCGGCAGGCGTCCCACCGTGTCCGACAGGGCTTGCCGCACGCTGATGGGCTGCTGGCGAAGCCGGGCGTCGGCGATCGCGACGATGACGGCATTGGCGAAGGTGGCCACCAATGTCAGCGCAACGAGGAGTGGGTAGAGCTCCGCGTAGCGAACGGCGTTGTTCTCCTTGAAGATGTGGGTGCCGGTGACGCCGAAGATGTAGCCGGCCGCGACGGCGCCCTCGGCTGCTGCAGCGACGAGCGGCAGCGCCAGTGCTGCGGGCTGCTGCCTGATGACCCGCCAGCTGAGCTTCGTCAGCATCCAACCCCGCGCCATGCGACCCATGTGGCTCTCATCCCCTCGGCTTGTCGCGGCGTCCTGGCCACGACAGATCCTGCACAGAGCAGAATCACGGCAAATCCCGGCGGAATCAATCCGTCTGGGAATGGTCGGCTGTTACAGCCGCGGGCTTTACCGACGATTTGTGCCGGCGGACCGCTAGCTCGCGTTGGTCACGGCTTTCAGTTCATCCATCGATTCCTGGATCAGTGCGCCGAATTCCCGCTTGTTGCCGCGATCGACCCAGCGGGCAAAGGCCACCTTGAAAACGGCGATGCCGGCTTCGGCAGTGAGGCTGGCCGCCGGTTCGGCGACGCCGCGCTCGCGCAAGGCCTGCGCCGTAGCTGCGGCGAGCGATGCCAGTTTTATGAGCTCGCGCTCCTGCAGGTCGACATTGGCGGCGATGACGGTTTGGCGCTGCCCCGGGTACTCGCCGCGGATCTCGAAGAGTGGGGCGAGCGCCGCAAGCCCGTCCGCGACGGCGTCGAGCGGGGTCATCGTCTCGGGCGCCTCGGTCACCTTCTGCGTCAGGACTTTCTGCAGCTCCGCCGAGCCGCCGAAGAGCACCTCGCGCTTGTCGGCGAAGTAGCGGAAGAACGTGCGTTCCGTGAGCCCTGCACGTTTCGCGATCTCGGCCACGGTGGTCTGCTCGTACCCGCGCTCGATGTAGAGCTCGAGGGCGGCCTGTTCGAGCCGACCGCGCGCATTGGGCTCCCACCGGACCATGACCACATCCTAGTGATGACAGCAACTGTCATCGCAGTGTAGAGTGATGACAGCGACTGACATAGCCGTGTTGTGCGGGCCGAAAACCCGCGGGTAGCTCTGAACCGGAAGGTTGTTCTCATGCGTGTTTTCGTCACCGGGGCGTCAGGTTGGATCGGGTCGGTTGTGGTTTCCGAATTGATCGGTGCCGGTCATGAGGTGATCGGGCTGGCGCGATCTGACGCGTCGGCGGAAGCGTTGATGGCGGCAGGTGCGTTAGTGCAGCGCGGGAATCTCGAGGATCTCGAGAGCCTGCGGGCGGGCGCGCGGGCCAGCGATGGCGTCGTTCATCTCGCGTATATCCATGATTTCTCGCAGTTCGACGAGAACGCCCGGATCGACCTGGAGGCCATCAAGGCGTTCGGTGCGGAGCTGGAGGGCTCAGGCAAGCCGCTCGTCATCGCCGGTGGGATAGCGGGGCTGACACCGGGTCAGGTGAGTACGGAGCGCGATGTCGTGGCTCCTGACCACCCGTTGCGTGCCCGCGCGGTGAGTGAGGAAACCGCGCTTGCCTTGGCCGGTCGCGGTGTCCGTGCCTCGACCGTGCGGCTCGCGCCGACCGTGCACGGCGACGGTGATCACGGCTTCATGGCGACGATCGTCGCCGCCGCCCGGGACAAGGGCGTGTCGGCGTACGTGGGGGATGGGTCCAACCGCTGGCCAGGCGTGCACCGCCTCGATGCGGCGCAGCTCTTCCGGCTAGCCGTCGAGCAGGCGCCGGCCGGGTCCGTGCTGCACGGGATAGCCGACGAGGGCGTACCCCTACGTTCGGTGGCCGAGGTGATCGGGCGGCAGCTGGACATTCCGGTGGTGTCGCTGGCGCCCGCGCAGGCAGCCGAACACTTCGGCTGGATCGGCCACCTGCTGGCGGCGGACATCCCATCGTCGAGCACCTTGACCCGAGAACTCCTGGGATGGCAGCCGATTGCGCCCGGTCTCATCGAGGATCTCGAGAAGGGCCACTACTTCCGCTAAGTGCCCGGCACCTTGTCGCGGCGTGGAAGACAAACACCCTTGACCTTCACGCTGCGGCAAGGTGTTCCCTCAGATGCATGACGAATTCCGGATCGGGCCTGCCGGGGGCGGGCTTGCTGATCGGCGACGCGGCACGGCTGTGCGGGGTGACGCCGCGCGCCGTCCGGCACTACCACGATGTCGGCTTGCTGCCGGAGCCTTCGCGTGACAGCTCTGGCTACCGGCGCTACGGCGCCGCTGATGTGATTGCACTGGTGCGGATCTCACGACTGCGCGCGCTGGGAATGCCGGTACCTCAGATCGCGAGGCGGCTGGGCGGCGGCTCGGCGCCTGAGGATCTGCGCAGGCTCGCTGACGAACTCGGCCATGAGATCGACCGCCTCGGCAAGCTTCGTGACCGTATCGTCGCGGCGATCGGTTCGCAGACGCTCGATCCCGCCGAGGTCCTGGCCCGAGCACTCCGCGAATTCGGGCAGCTGGGTGCGGAGGATGAGCTCGATCCGGGAGAGTCGGAGGCGGCGAGCCTGGTGGATGCGTTACATCCGGGGGGCATCGCGGGCGCTCTCGACACCGCACACGATCTGCTCGCGAGTCCCTCGGCGCGGGCCAGATTCGATGGGCTGCTGCAGCGCTACCGGGCTCTCAGTCCGGACAGTACGCCGGCGGAGATCGAAGGGCTCGCGGCGGACGTCATGGCGGCACTCCCGCGTCCAGAAAATGCGCCGGTGGCCATCGATGTTGGGGTGATGGACGCGCTTGTCGGCGATCGTCTCAATGCGGCGCAACGACGGTTCATGACCACGTTCCGGGCGGCGGTGGCGGAGTCCGATGAGTAGCGCTTTGCGGACACGTCTTCACTGGCACGTCTGGCTCTTGTGGGCGGCCGCCCTTGCCCTCCTGGCGACGTGTCCGATGCTGCTATCCGATCCGGGAATGTGGCCCTACCTCTTCGATCCAGAGCTGCTGGCGTTTGTGATCGTGGTAGGTGCGCAATTCGCGCGGCTGGAGCTGGGAGTTGTGCTGCTACGTATGAAGATCTGGGCCGGCGGCCGGCTCAGAACAGGTACTGCTCGCCCGAGGCCCGCACCGTGATGTCACTGATCGAAATGCCCCACGGCTGGTCGATGACGTAGACGATCTGTGATGCCAGCTCGAGAGGGCTGATCGCCCAGTAGGTCATGCTTTCCGGGTCGGTCAGCTCGGCCTGCTGCTCGGGCGTGCCGCCGCCGAACGCTGCCGTCGCGCGTTCGCGGAACAGGTCCATGTTCTGGCCGAGCAGGCCGATGATGGCCTCCCCGTTGATGATCGACCCCGCCAGTCCAGTGCCGGGGACGCCCGTCGGGCGGACGATCGTCACCTTGATGCGGCCCTGCGACTCGGTCCGCAGCGATTCCGAGAGCACGTTGACCGCAGCCTTGGTCGCGCTGTAGACGCCGGACCCGACGACGGGAGCGTTGCCGTAAATGGAGGAGATGTTGACGATGTGGCCCCGGCCCTGCGCGATCATCTGGTCGTGTACGGCGGTGATGCCGTGCAGCACGCCCTTGAAGTTCACATCGATGCAGCGGTCCCACGCCTCAGCGGCCGCCTCGTGATCGGCGTGGAAGGCGAGCGGCATCGTGCCGGCGCTGTTGACGAGAACGTCGATGGCGCCGAAGGTTTCGACGGCGAAGGAGCCGAGCGCATTGGTATCGGCCCGGTCGGTCACGTCGGTCCGGCGATACGCTGCCTGCCCGCCCGTTTGCTCGATGCCAGCGACCAGCGTCTTGAGTCCGTCTTCCTCGACGTCCGCCGCGACGACCCGTGCTCCACGAGCCGCCGTCAGCTCGCAGATCAGGCGTCCGAATCCGCTGGCCGCGCCGGTGACGACAACGACCTTGTCGGAGAGATAGCTCTTGCGGGGATCAGTCACCGGGTGAGGCTACGGCAAGCGGGAATCGCGTCTCCCGTGACCCGTCCGTGTGCTGAGATCGGGTGGTGAGCCGGGCCGTCGAGGAGCAGAACAGGCGGCTCCTGCGGGCCCGGGATGCGATGGATCGCGACTACGCCGAACCGCTCGACATCGCGACGCTCGCGCGGGTCGCCCTGGTCTCCGAGGCTCATTTCATCCGGACGTTCCGCGCGACGTTCGGCGAGACCCCGAACCGCTACCTGCAGCGCCGCCGAGTCGAGCGGGCGATGTTCCTGCTGCGCTCGACCGACCGTCCCGTGACCGACATCTGCATGGACGTCGGCTTCAGCAGCCTCGGCACCTTCAGCCGGGTCTTTCGCGACATCGTGGGCGAGCCGCCGAGTGCTCACCGCCGCCGGGGACCGCTGCCACCGGTGCCGTCGTGCTTTGCCAGATCGTGGATGCGACCGAGCAGTTTCGGAGAAGCACGCGATCGCGAAGCCCCCTAGCGTCACACCCATGTTGAACGCCATCGGAATCACCCAGATCTACGTCCTCGACCAGGACCAGGCCCTCGACTTCTACGTGGGCAAGCTCGGACTGGAGGTGAACACCGACGCCGACCTCGGCTTCATGCGGTGGCTCACCATCAACGTCTCTGGCGACCCCGCCCGCGAGATCCTGCTGGAGCGCCCCGGCCCGCCGTCCATGAACGAGGAGACCGCCGCGCAGGTGCGCGATCTGCTCACCAAGGGCGCCGCCGGCGGCCATCTCTTCTTCCGCTGCGACGACGCCTTCAAGACCCACGCCGAGCTCAAGGCGAAGGGCGTCGAGCTCACCGAGGAGCCCGAAAACCGCGGCTACGGCATCGACTTCGGGCTGCGTGACCCCTTCGGCAACTCCGTCCGGATCGCCCAGGTCTCCTAGCGTGGCTGCTTTCTGCATGCGGCGGCGGCTCAAGGTTGAACGGCGTTACAGTCGCCCACATGAGCTGCCGCCATGTGCTGGGCGTGACGGCCGGGGTCGCACTGGTCGGTGCCTGCGCTTCGCCCAGTCCTAAGGAGCATCTGGCCGTGCTCGAGGTCTCAGAGGTTCCCGGTCAGGTCCTTCACGTCACGGCGCTACCCGTTGGCCTGATCGCGCAGACTCCCCGCCCAAGCTCCGCGTCCTCCGGCACGGTCGGGTTGCCGTACTCGAGCGGGGTCCTTCGCGTGCATACGGGCCAGCAGCTGCGGATCGCGATGGGCTCCGGAAGCTTTGCGGCATGGTCCGCCGGCAGCACACCGCCGTCCTCGGTGCCGCCTTCCTTCATCTGCACGGTGACGCTTGACGGAAAGTCCGTGGCAGTCAACCGAGCCAAAAGGTGCGCCGTCACCTGGACCGTCAAGTAGCCACTTTCCAGGGAGATCGATGCCGTCTGCCAAAGCCCAAGCACCCGACAGCACCGCGGAACGGGTGGCGCTCTGGCGCGCGATGCACATGCTGGTTGATGCGCCGCCGCACGTGATCGAAGACGAGATCGGGTTGCAGTTGCTCGCCCCGGCCGAGGGGTGGCGGGCCCGCGGCGACATGGATCCCGCTGGTACTGCAGGGTTTCGGGCCGGGATCGTCTCCCGGGCGCGCTTCATCGAAGACCTCGTGCTCGAGCGGGCCGGGCAAGGGGTCTCGCAGTATGTGCTACTCGGGGCCGGCCTGGATACGTTTGCCCAGCGCCGCCCCGAGTCCGCCGAGCGGCTGCGCATTTTCGAGATCGACCAGCCAGGCACGCAGGCGTGGAAGCGGCAGCGGCTGGTCGAGCTCGGGTACGGCATTCCGGAGTCGCTTCACCTCGTGCCGGTGGACTTCGAGACGGACCAATCCTGGTGGCAGCAGCTGGCCGGCGCCGGATTCGACGCCGGTCAGCCGGCGATCGTCGCGTCCGCGGGCGTCTCGATGTATTTGAGCAAAGACGCGACGGCCGCCACGCTGCACCAGCTCTCGGTGCTCGCGCCCGGGTCGACGCTCGCGATGACCTTTCTGCTGCCTCCGGCACTCATCGATGAGGCCGATCGCTCGGGGCTGCAGGCATCTGAGAAGGGTGCGCGTGCGTCGGGAACGCCGTTCATCAGCTTCTACCAACCTGACGAGATGCTCGCCTTGGCGCGCGATGTCGGCTTCTCCAACGTTCGCCACGTCTCGGGTGCCTCGTTGGGTGAGCGCTACTTCAGCGGTCGCGCTGACGGCCTGCGTCCCTCGAGCGGCGAGGACTTTCTGATCGCGACGACGTGAAGGCGCGAGTCAGTAGTTGAACACCAACGCCCCGCCGGTCGTGTACTCGAGGATGGAGGGGACGCCCGCCACCTGAGCTCCGGCGACCCATTCCGCGTCCTGCATACGGCGCACCCGGACGCAGACGGGGCAGGCGATCAGCCGGCCGCCGCGGGCGATGTACTCCTCGTGAAGCTCGGCGACCGAGGGCGCGCCGGGCACGACGATGGTCTCGGCGAAGCCGGGCGTCGCGACGTGGACGGCGTCCTTCGTCAGGAACATCACGGCTTCCTTGCCGGCGCGCAGTGACTCGACGCCGACGAGGTAGGCGATCAGCACGTTCTCGGGCTCCTCGGCGCCGTGGTTCAGGCAGATGAGGACCTTGCCGTCGGGCGCGGTCGTCGTGGCGGTGGCTGGTGCGACGGCGGTAGTGGTCATGACGTAACTCCTTTGCTGGGCGGTGGGATTGCAGGGAAGTGCTCCTGGCAGAAGCCCGAGCACACGAGGCTGATGGACTGGATGCGGCCGGTGGGGCCGGCGTCGGCGTACGCCTGCTGCTCGACAACGAAATCGGCGGGGCCGAGGCGCCCACCGCTGACGCGCATCCGCCATGCGAGCTGCAGGCGGCTGCCGACCAGACCGACAGTGGCGTCAAGGACGGTGTAGGCGTCCATGCCGCCGAGCATCGTGGTGAAGCCATCGCAGACGGCTTCGCGTCCTTGCCATTCGCGGAACCTGCGGGGGAGCAGGGCTCGCAGGTGGGCGTCGGGTTCGAGCGCGACTGCGAGCGAGGCGAAATCTGCCGTCGCGAGCTGCTCGAGGAACAGCCCGGCGGCGGCGAGGCCGGGTTCCGCCGGCGGCGTTGGGGTGGCAGTGGTGGGCACATCCCAGTTGTAGGACGCCAGCACCGGTCCCCGCATCGGGCAGCTGCCCTATCTTCGGCCGGTTCTGTACCCCAGGTCAGGCTCCCCAGCGCTGGAATGAGGGACTTTCTTTAGGGTCGCGAGTGCGCCTTGGCGCGAGCGTGGCTGCATGGTCAAGAACGCCTTCACAGCAACGCGAGCCCAGTGGCTCGTCCTCATCGCGATGACCGGTTCCCTCTCGATGATCATGCTCGATCAGACGGTGGTGACGGTGGCCCTGCCGTCGATGAGCCGCGACCTGCACCTCAGCAGCGACGCCCAACAGTGGGTGGTCAACGCCTACGTCCTTGCCATGGCGGCGCTGGTCGCCTGCGGTGGCAAGCTGGGGGACCTGATCGGCCGCGTCACGACGTTCCGGCTCGGCGTGCTGATTTTCTTCCTTTCATCGGTGGCCTGCGGGATCGCGCCGAACGCGTCGATCGTGATCGTGGCCCGGCTCTCGCAGGGCATCGGCGCAGCCCTGATGATGCCGGCGACCTCGACCATCATGGTGGGCACTTTCGCGCTGCATCAACGTGGCCGGGCGATGGCCATGTATGCCGGGATCAGCCAGGTCTTTCTTGCTGCCGGCCCGCTGCTCGGCGGCCTGCTCGCGGAGTGGGTCAGCTGGCGTGCGGTGTTCTGGCTGAACGTCCCGGTCGGCATCGCCGCGCTCGTCATGGTGCGTATCGCCAAGCCCGACAACGCCTCGCTCGCCCAAGGACGGTTGTCAGCGGCGGATCTCACGCTGCTCACGGCCGGAATCGGAGCCCTCGTCGTCGGCGTGCAGCAGGCCAACACGTGGGGCTGGGGATCGGCTTGGACGCTCGGCTCGATCATTGCCGGGCTCACCCTGACCGTTGGGTTCTGCTCGAAGCAGTTGCGCAGCCGAGACCCGTTGCTGAACCTGCGGCTGTTCCAGCGCCGTCCGTTCATGGCTGATTCGACAGTCATGGGGCTGCTGCAGTTCGCCCTCGTCCCGATCACGCTCTACACGTCGCTGTACGGGCAGAACCTGCTCGGCTTCAGCCCGGTCATCGCCGGCGTCGCCGCGCTTCCGCTAGTGCTGCCCATCACCGTGGCTGCGCAGATCGGGGGGCGCTGGTTCGACCGTGCGGGTGTACGCCAGCCGGTCCTCACGGGGCTCGCCATCGGGACGGTGGGCGTCGTCGTCCGCGCGGTGACACTGCCGACCCTGAACTACTGGGCGGGGGTGCCCGGCATGGTTCTCATGGGCATCGGTCTCGGGCTCACGATCTCCCCCACCAACACGGACTCGCTCAACCGCGTCGCTGCCGCGGAACGGGGGCAGGCGTCAGGTCTGGTGCAGACGGTCCGCCAGCTGGGCGGGACGCTCGGTCTGGCCGTCGTCGGCGCCGTCATCGCCGCCGCTTCGCGCAGCCGGCCGAGCCTGACAGCCGCCCATCAGACCGCCGACGCCATGGAGCTGGGCTCCTTGGTCACCGCTGCCGTCATGGCGATCGCCTGGTTCGCGGGCCGGCGCTACCTGGCCCACGGGGCCCAGGCAGAAGAGGTGCGGCTCCCGGCCTCGCCGCTGCAGATTCTGGCCCCGAGCGTCGCGGATTAGGGAGTTTCCCTAGGGCTCGGCCACACAGAAAGCGGGAGGTTCACCTCATGCAAATCATCGTCGACATCCGGGAAGGCGAGAACGGCCGGCCGGTCGGCACAGTCCGTTCCAGCGCTACGGCATCCGCGCTTCCGTTCTCCGGAAACCTCGAATTCATGGCACTCATCGAGCGCCTTTATCGCATTGACGACGCCCGGCACGACGCGGGGCACGAAACTGGAGGAGACCGAAATGACTGATTTGATCTGGAGTTTTGCCCCGTGGATTTCCTTCCTGCTGGGCGTCCGGGTGGGCAACGTTTTCTGGGGAGCCGGCGTCGGGGCCGTCGTGGCCATCGTCGTGCTCGCCCGAGCGATCAGCCACGGCCGGGCGCACCTGTTCGACTACGTGGGGGTCGTGTACTTCGTGGCGATGCTGGTGGTGCTCGCGATCGTGCGTCCAGGCGACGTCGGCACCTGGGGCCGCTACGCCCAGGCCGTCGCCCACGGTTCGCTCACACTGATCGTGTTCGGATCGGTGCTTTTCAACCGGCCGTTCACCGAGCCCTACGCACGTGAACAAGCCTCGAAGGAACTCTGGGGCAGCCCGGTCTTCCGCGCTTTCAATCGCAGACTGTCCGCCATGTGGGGGCTGGCTTTCCTGGTCGGCACCATCTCGCTCGTTGCCGCCGGGGCCACCGATTCACGCCAGATCCTGCTCCGCGTTATCGTCCCCTTCGGAGCTCTGGCAGCCGCGTTCACCTACACCCAAAAGCAGGCCGCCCGGGCGACCACGCAGCCGGCTCACGGGTAGCCCTCTCGCAGAGGAACAGATGGTGGCGGTCAGTTCGGGCTTCTCGGTCGGCTTCGTCGGCCGGGAAGCCGAGCTGGCCGTCGCGGCTACGGCGGCGCAAGCGGCGGCGGCCGGCCGTCCGGGGGTGATCTGGATCGAGGGGGTCGCCGGCTCGGGGAAGACCACCTTTGCGCGACACGTCTTGGCCGAGCTTGCCCAAGGCGCCGTCACTGTCCGGGTGCAGTGCGAGGAAGTCGCCAAGAACGTGTCGTACGAGCTGGCGGCTCAGCTGGGAGTCGCCAGCTCCGACAGTCCCTTCGCGGTCGCCCAGCGGCTGCTCGGCAGGTGGTCTGCGCTGCAAGAGCAAGGTCTGGTCGTCGTCGTGGTGGAAGACGCCCACTGGGCTGACGCGCCGTCGACCCTCGCGCTCATCACGGCGGTGCGCCGGCTCGATCAGGACCGGGTTCTCGTCCTGGTGACCTCCCGTCCAGCGGCGGGACCCGAATGGGAGCGGCTCAGCAGCGACGAAGAACGATGCAGCCGGGTGACGCTGGGAAGCTTCGACGCCGGCGAGGTGTCACGGCTCGCCGCCGTGCACGGCGTGGCGCTGACGATGCGCGAGGCGACGCGGCTGTGGTCGCACACCGGAGGTCATCCGATCTGGGTCAGGACGTTGCTCGCGGAACTGACTCCAGAGGAGCTGAAGGCGCCCGAAGGTGACCTGCCGGCGCCGCGGTCGCTGGCTTCTGCCGTCACGGCTCGCCTGGGTGCGATGCCGTCGGACGCGCGGGATCTGGTGGCCGCGCTCGCCGTGCTCAGCCAGCGCTCACCACTGACGGTGGCGGCGCGGGTCGCCGGGGTCGCGGCTCCGTTGGAGGCCCTGGAGAGCCTGCTGTCGACGGGTTTTGTGCGTTGGGAATCGACTCAGCCTGGTACGCCGGTGGAGTTCGCTCACCCGCTGTATCGCCTTGCGGTGTATGAGGACCTGTCGCCCACCCGGCGGCGGGACCTGCACCGCTCCGCTGCGCGCGTACTGACGCCCGGCAGCGTGCTTGCGCACCGGGTGGCGGCGGCTGAGGGGACCGATGACGGACTGGCCGACGAGCTCGAAGCGGTTGCGGCATCGGCCCGTGCCGTAGGCGCCACGGGACAGGCGGCACGGACCCTGCTCTGGGCGTCGTCTCTGACACAGAGTTCCGAGCGCGCCGAACAGAGGCTTCTGGAAGCGGGGCTCGCCTATCTCGACT